>NZ_JARQVW010000019.1:0-41905 GCF_029589235.1 Streptococcus taoyuanensis | reverse complement strand
AGAGCCCACTCAACCACTGCGTCTTGCTCGACAATCCAAAAATAATTGAGAGGCTAGGACTTTTGTCCCAGCCTCTTCAAATTGTAGATAAAGTCATCTTAGAAACTTTCCGCCGTGAGATAAGTGCTAGAAACATTCTTGTTTCTAGCACTCGGGAGTTTTGGAACCTTAGGTCCAAAACTAAGTCATGGAACTTCCTCGAAGTTCGCTGACGTCCGTACTCACCTAAGGAAAGTTTCAATAGATGTCTAAGTAAGCCTAATAGTTGATATCTCTTTAATTTTTTAAGTATCATTTAGGTTGCATTAGGTAAGAAACAGATAGATTACATTCTAAAAGAAGTTGGAGAATACCAACTTCTTTTTATCCATTCTATTAGAAATTAGGCCTGTACGACCATCATATAAAGAAATAAGGATACGAGAAAGACAATACTAACAACAAGGGTCGCTAGCTTGAGTCCACGGTGGGACCGCCAGTAACTTGGTTTTCCTAGGTTACTGGTCGCATCTGTTGAGAGCGATTGTTGTTGGCGAGGCTGCAGGGTGATCAGAACCACAAGAGCGAGGGATAAGATCGAGATCCCGATTGCAAATACCATTTCCATCTTAGGATCCTCCTAACACTCTGAAGAGGGTAAAAATAACTCCCAGCAGAATCACCAAACCAATGATCACATTAAAAGTAACATTGATCTTTTCAGAACGTGTCGTCTTTTCTTTTTCGGCAGGACGGCGTTTGAGAGACTCCATCCGTCCTTCTACTTCTTTGTAAAATAAATCTTTCTTACGATCACTCACTGTATCCACCTATCCCTTCTTGCAAGCGAGCTTTGAAAACAGCTGGCTCAACGCTACTTGATTGGGCAATTTGTTGCGCAATGGCTTCTCTGTAGTTATCCACAGATTGGTAGATTTTCTGGATACGGGACACCATATCTGCTTCTTTTCCTTGATCAAAGATATTGGCTTGTGCGAGGAAGTGACGGTCATGCAGGGTATGGCTAAAGGCAAGGATGACTTGCTGGTGTTCGAAGGCCTTGCGAACAATGCCTTGTACCTCTGCATAGTGGTTGATATCCAGATAAATACTAGAGACCTTAAGCAACTCTTTGATCCGCTCTTGACTGATATTTTGGTACAAGACCACATTTGGGTAGCGGACCATAGACAAGAGGCTCGCAGACATCTCCGTCAAAGCTGCTACACGGAAGGTCACATTTGGCAAGTTCTCTACTAGGTAGGTCAAGGCTTCGATCTGATCCGAATTGGTCAAGACAAAGGCGTCTTTACGGATATCGTCTTTCACCTTGAAATCATACAGGTAGCCAAGGGGACCAAAATAGCTATGCTGATCTTGCGAGGTCAACTGCAAAGCACGATGATAGGTCGCGTTTTGCGGAATCAAGATCTTCTTGGTCCGGATTTCTGGGCTCTTTAGAATCAACTGCATGTTGCCCGGAAGGCTGTCGTGAAGAGGCTCTTGCCACACCAGGACGTCGCGTCCTTTGATGCCTTTATTGCCCAGCTGGAGACTAATGCTAAAGGAGGTAGCCAGCGTATTGTAGACCAAACCATCTAGATCAAAACCACGATACTCTAGATAAAAGACAAAGTAATCTAAGCGATTCTTGAAAATTCGCATGGGTTGATGGTCCAAGGTCAAGATCAAATCCCCTGTTTGGTGATTTTCTGTCAAGCGCTCGGTATCCCCTTCAAAATAAGTAGTCACCAAATACTGTCCCTGATCGCCACAAGTCGTTACGGCAATCTTACGACCGTATTGGTCGTAGTGCTCAATCATGACCACTTGTCCCTTGTCATCTAACCACTCTAAGCGCTCGACGATGCGTTTGTAGGAAGCAGCGTGGTACACAATTCGAGCCTTTTCTTGACCATAGTAGGTCACTTTTCCCGAACTATTATCCCCAGAAACTTCCCAGAAATCAGGCACTGGAACTTCATTAAAGTAGCGACCGCGCTTCTCCCCTTTTGCTTGTCCTAAGAAATAGATAAAGGGAGATTCGACACCGTCTGGTAAGAAACCGTTTGGCTCCAAAACAACGGTCGGATGGTCAAAGCCAGACTCTTTCATGGAGTGGAGCAGGTCTTGGCTTTCACGAGAATAACTATCAAATACGTTCAGCATGTGTCACCTCTTCTATCAATTGTTCCCAAGCTTCTTCTACTCGGCTGGTCAAAAAGTCTTCTGCACGCGCATAAGATGCTTGACGCATGCTGGCTAGATCATCTTTTTTGTATAGCTGGATCATTTTTTCCGCAAAGGCAGAAGCAATCTGGTCGACCACTTGATCTGCTGAAGGCGGAATGAGATAGCCATTTTTACCTTCTGTGACAAAGGTCTGGTTGCCATAAGGAACGTCAAAACCGATAATCGGAAGACCAGAACCGATCGCCTCCATCAAGGTCAACCCAAAGCCTTCACTGGTCGACGCGGACAGGTAAACCTCATAATTCTTGTAAATTTCCTCTAGATTGGCATGCCCTTTGAGATGGATATAGTCTGCTGCCCCCAATTCATCAATTAGAGAACGCAACTTGCCTTCTTCTCCACCTTTTCCATAGATGTCAAAGGACAGCTCTGGCAATTCTTTTTTGGCGCGAACCACTGCTCGCACCAACCAGTCAATATGCTTTTCTGTCGCCAAACGAGAGGCAGTAATCATAGAAAATGGGGTGCGATTTTCGTTTTGTGGTAAGCTTGCAAGACTCCCAACTGGAATGGTATAGATAGCCGGCTGATGGTTGGTGTATTTGGCAAACTGCTCGGCCAAGATTTCTTTTTGGCGGTCAGTCGCAACAATAAAGAAGTCTACCTTATCTGCATTGGTAAATTGATACTCGTAGTAGTTATTCCACAGGATATACTGATCATCGACATTATTGGCACTGAAGTGCTCGGCATGGACGACCACACCTAGGCGGGCCTTTTGTGCTTCTTCAAAGATAGGCTGACCGATATTGGTTTCCCGATCCAAAATCACTAGATCTTGTTTGGTCAATTGAAGGGTCTGCATGAAGTAGCGGATCAATTCTTGGCGACCAACCAGATAGCGATCAGGGAAACGATAGACCTCTCGGCCATCTGCCATCTGCATGCTATAGGCAACCGTCCCGTCTTCATTGTAAAAGCGGCGCTCAATCAAGTTGGCTTGATTGTTCTTGGGAATAAAGTACTCTGTACAATAGCGGGTATAGGAGAAATAATCCTTTCTCACCAAGATTCCTCTAGACACGTACTCGCAACGTTCGACATAGGGACTGTTTTCTGCGCGCAGGTAGCAGGTCAAAAAGTTGTCCTGGTCCTCATAAAAGAAGCGCTTGATCTTGCCATCGACCTCTTCACGCGTCGGTTTTCCGGCAAATCCTGCTAAGACCTGATCGATGGTATAGGTGGTTGGTGCAATCTTAATATCTGTAAAATGGCTGTAGAGCCAGATAATTTCATCATTTTTAAAACCGATATTTTCTGTCAAATGCTGGATATTATCGGCTAGAATCATATCCATAAAAACAAATTTAGCTGGTTGATGGATATTGCGTAACAACTGGGCACGGTAGGCCTGGGCATACTCAACACCACTGCTGGCCCAACCGATTCCAAGGTTGATATTGTATACTGTCATAATGTCCTCTTTTATGGGAAATGCAAGACAATTTCCCCTTTTTTATTGATTTCTACTCGACTTAGTAAGAGATTGCGGACCATTTGTTCTTTGGCCGCCTCTTTCATTCGTTCAAAGGATTGGTAGGCTTCTTGGAAAAATTCTACCAAAGGGTTTTTCTGACTGGTGTACTGACCGGAGAGCGCCATGCGCAATTGTTGCAGATAGTCTACCTGCTCTACCCAGTTTTCATCGATAGCTTTTAGGATGGCCATGCGCTGGAATTGGGCGATCACCTCATCGGTGCCTAAGATCTCATACTTAGCTTCTAACTCGCTTTTAGCAATCTCCCATAAGAAATTCTCTTTGGTTTTCTTGCTACGGAAGGTTTGGTGGGCCTTTTCTGGATCCACTTGGTAACTAACATTGTCTAACATATAGCGATAAAAAGCTACCGGTTCCTTGTATTCTTTTTTATGGGCTACACTTGAAAAGACGGAACGAAGCACTTTTTCAACGATATCATCCAGGCGTCCTTCTTGTTTGATCAAGCGGTCGCGCTCTTCGTAGACGATGGCACGCTGAATGTTCATGCTTTCCGCAAATTCCAGCGTCATCCGACGACTGGCCTGACCAGAACTTTCACTAGCATTTTGAGCTCGTTCCACCAAGTTTCTATACTTGCGCTTGGTCAGAGCTTTGGCTGAACCAATCCGCTCATCCACATCATAGTCTTGATAGGTATCCTGGATCCAGTCTGGCCCCCAGTTTTTCATCAAATCGTCTTCCAAAGAGACGAAGAACTTGGTCAAACCGGGATCTCCTTGGCGACCTGAACGTCCCCGAATTTGAAGGTCAATCCGCTGGTTCATCATCCGCTCAGTCCCAACAACCACCAAGCCACCTAACTCAGCGACTCCTGGTCCCAACTTGATATCGGTTCCCCGACCGGCCATTGAGGTCGCAACCGTCACAGCTCCTTTTCGACCTGATTCCTTAATGATCTGGGCCTCTCGAGGAGCATTGTTGGCATTGAGAAGATTGTGTGGAATTCCTTCCCGCAAAAGAAGGTTCGAATAAAGAATCGACATTTCAACCGATCCGGCAAAGACCAGAATCGGATTGCCCTTTTCGTGGACCTTCTTCACATAATCCAAGGAAGCCACGATTTTTTCCGGCAAGGTCTGATAGATTTCATCCGGCAAATCCTTGCGGATCTTCTTGCGATTGGTTGGGATCTTGATCACTGACATGGCATAGGTATCAAGAAACTCTGCCTCAGCGACCTTCCCAGTCCCGGTCATGCCACCCAACTTCCGAAACATCTTAAAGAGGTTTTGGTAAGTAATAGAAGCCATGGCCCGTGTTTCTTGGGTCAGCTTGAGACCCTCTTTAGCTTCAATCGCCTGGTGGAGTCCTCCTTGCAAGCGCGTCATTTCCATCAAGCGACCCGTCGCCTGGTCTAGTAAGACAATCTCCGGTTGCCCTTCAACATTGGGATGAATGACATAATCCTTATCCTTAATAAAGTTTTTATTGGCCTGCAGGGCTAGGCTGATATGGCGGACCAAGTCACGGTATTGGGGATCATAGAGGTTGGGAATGGCTAGAAAGGCTTCTGCTGCATGAGCTCCTTTTCGAGTCAACCAAACTCGTTTCTTTTCTTCATCAAACTTGAAGTCTTCCCCTTCTTTGAAGGTTTGGATCAGGGTATCAATAATCCCATAAAGGTTGGACTGAACCCGAGGAGAACCAGAAATAATCAAGGGAGTCTGGGCACTATCTAGAAGCACCGAATCAATCTCATCGACAATGGCGTAATTGAAGTCAGCTAAAAACTGGCCATCTGCCGAAGCCGTCAAGTTCTCTGTTAAATAGTCAAAGCCTAGACTGGTATTGGTCGTATAAATGACATCTGACCGGTAAATCTCCCGTTTGACTTCTGGATCTAATTCTTCGTCTTCTGATTGTTTCAAGGGAACGCCGACAGTCAAGCCCAAAAATCGGTAGACCTGTCCCATCTCTTCTGCATCCCGAGTTGCCAGATAGGTATTGGTCGTAATAACCATGACCCCTTTGCCCTCTAAGGCATTGAGATAAACTGGCATAGTTGCCGTCAAGGTCTTTCCTTCACCGGTATTCATTTCAGCGACATTGCCTTGGTGGAGGACAATTCCTCCCATGACTTGCACGTCATAAGGAAACATGCCCAAGACCCGTTTATCGGCTTCCCGCGCAACCGCAAATGCTTCCGGTAAGAGATCATCCAAGGTCTCACCCTCTGCTAGACGTTCCCGAAATTCCACAGTCTTCTCCTGTAGTTGTCGATCCGTCAAGCGGGCCATGTCATCCTTCCAGCTATTGACTTCTTTTAAGATTTTTTTGATGTTTCTTAATTTAACGTAATCCAATGTAATCCTCTTTTTTTTGCAGTGATGTTCGTCTATTCGAGAACTTCTGCTCCCTCAGACGATATTGGTTGAATCGTGAAATAGTGGAAGGTAAACTCTTGCAAACCTGCACTGAGCAATCGCACTTCATAGGCGTATGCTTGATCTGGATAGGTAAACGGCAAGCGACCTTCTGGGGTTACGCGACGGCCAACGACCTCTCCAAAGCGATCTTTGAAGATGATTTCTACCATAACGGTATGAGCCGGAGTCGCTTCCATCGTGATAACCAATTCATAATCTTGCTCTCTTTTGAGCAGGGGCAGACTAGGAATTTGACGAGTTGCGCCAAAATTTGTCTGCGAATGCCAAGTTTTCAGCACTTGACCAGATGGCATGAGGGGGTTCTGAAACTGAACGCTTCCTTGGGCCGTCGCTTGAATGGTCGACCCCCAAAGATAATCTGCTAGAACGGTATCGCCCCAGTAGATTCGTCTGCTTTCATTTTCTTTTATTTTTATCATTGGTTTCTTCCAAAGTCTCTTTCCATGATTTCTTTGTACTGGGTCACAAACCACTCAATGATTGGACCACTCGCATCATTGTGTCGACCGGCGCGGCTGGTACTGATAATACGAACCGGTAATTCATACAAGGCCTCTAAAATATCTGGATAGGCCTGCTGGTCGTAGTCATCATCTCGCATATAGGCAAGGGCTAGAATGGTATCCTTAAAGTCCGCTTTTTCAAACCGGTCCCAGAAACGTTGATTGAGCTGGCCGATCCCTTCTTGTGATACTTGGCCGATGATCAACTGCATCATATCTAGAGACGTTCCAAACTCATCTGGACGTTTAAATTTCAGATTGGCAGCGACATCCCCCAGGTTGACAATGGGTTTTCCAACCAAGATCGCATGAGGAGAATAAAGAGCACCATAGTAAAGGGCGCCAAAGGTCCCCATGGACAAGCCAGAGAAATTCATATCTTTTGGCTCAAAGCCGAGCAAGTCCAAGTGCTGATCAATAAAGGCAGTGACTTGATTTTCCAATTCTTCTGAGCCCATATAGAAGGATCCACCTTCCAGTCTTGGGTCAGAAAAGAGAATAAAGGGACTCCCCATCGCACGCAACATCCCAAACCCTTCAAAACCTTCGGCCGGGCGATACCCAGAGAAGTATATGTTTAAAGGCGGCTTCATATCGCCAGGATGGAAATAAGCAAAAATTTCTTGGCGTTTGTGGTCCCGTAGCGTCTTAGCTCCTACGGTCATCTCTCCTAAAGGACCATGTGACAAGCGCTTATGTAAGGCTCCGATCGTAAGCGTCCCCTCTCCTCTTGCTTCCAGCGAAAAGGCTAAGTAATAAGGTTCTGCTCCGTCCAATTCTAGTGGTTGCTCCATCTCTTCTTCTGAAAAGACCGAATCTTTGACCCAATCACCCAAAGCTCCAAAGCGGTAAAATTGAATCCGCAGTTGTAGCTGACAGCTAGGATCTTTTTCGTATTCCAACCAAAAATTGATGGGGCGGCTAGCGTCATACACATAATTGTAAACCCACTGGACAATCGGCGTAAACTCTTCCCCGTATGCTCCGTCAAGCTTGAGGAAATGTTGCCCCAAGACTGTTTGCTGACCAGCAAAATCAGGTCTCACTCGCAGGTCACGAACCGTAAAGGCATCTCCATATTGATTGTCGTATAAAAAGCGCTCTAAGACATAGAGAAATTGATGCTTGTTTGAGAAATCCCAGGGTCTTGCTTGCTTGAGTCTTAAGAGGTGGGCCAATTCGTCAGAAGGTGCCTCTAGCTTACGGCTTTCATCATAAAAAACGGTATAAGGCTGAAAATAAGTCAGGTCTTCTCCTAAAGCCAACAAATCTTCTGGATTCTCTAGGATCAAGGCTTTAAATTTAGAGATTTCCACTTCTTCCATATAGTCTTTGAGCGATGGAAGATCCGTTACTTGAAAAAAGTGCCAGCCAAGTCCAGCAGGAAGTTCCATTTGATCCTGCCAGCTACTTGAGCCGATTTGGAGAATATGGGGTATCTGTAGTTTTTTATCCATGACGTTCTTTCATCCATCCTTCCCATTTCTCGATCAAGCGTTGACCGGTGTATTCTTGAATTTTTTCGATTGAGTAGACCAAGGCTTCATTCCAAGGCTTCAATTCCAATAAGAAGTGCGTGATTGCCTTTTCTAATTCCTTGTCTCCCTTTGATAAGACATAGCCGTTTTTCAAATGATCGACATATTCTGTCTGGACGCGGTTAACCTGAGGAATCCCAGCAGAGATCCCTGCAATCTGCGTGTAGAGGTTGGGTTCCTCGCTTAAATCTACAATCAAGCGGGTTTTTTCCAATTCTTGAATAATGTCATTTTCATTTGAAAAATTCTTAACTACAAAGCGATAGTCCGGTGCGTCTTGTACAGACTCTTCATCGATGATCTGGTTTTCCCCAAGCCCTTCCATTTGGGCTGGTGATTGAACCAGATGCAAGTCCTGCTCGCTAGCGATCAATTCCTCGAGTTGCCCTTCTAATTCCTTCACCCGCTCCGGTGATCCATTGTAAAATGCAAAAACAACTTCGAATAAGGGATGTTGCGCTAAAATTTCCAGAACCTTCTTGAGCTGGCTCTTACTTGGAAGCTCGGCTTCATTGACATAAAAGTAAATCTTTGATTCCTTGCGCTCCTGACTAGAACCCAAACGAAGGCGGGAGTCAAAAGAGGTAATCCGGTGTGTCTTTTGAGCCAAGCTAGGAGAAAAGACCCCAATCGCTTCTTTGGTTTTTTCACTATCTGTAATCAAGAGCTGGGCATCAATCATATCAAAATAGAGGGCAAAGTTTTCGGCAGACAAGGGCTGACGATCCCCATAGAAAGACAAGACTTTCTTGACGCCACTTGCCGTATCTTGTAAAAAGGCCAAATTTGCTGGATGAGCTGCCAAAACCAACTGGTCTCGTCCTGGAACCAAGGTTGCTAGCTGCTCCTTCATTTTTTCAGCGACAACGTCTCCCATATTGGCATAGCTTTCTTTTTTGAAGGCATGAAAGAAAGCTTCATTGACCATGACGGAGTGGTTCTCTTCGATCAACATCTCTCTCAAAACCCATTGTCCATCAAAACTCAGATACTCTTGGAAATAAGGTTTCCCCTCATTGTAGTAGATTCGGCTAGAGATAAAGCCACGATCATCTAAGTACTCGATGTAGCTGATCTCGTCATTCTTATAACGGGTCAAAGAGAGAAGGTTTCCATCCACTCCCATATCAATTTTTGCTAGGCGTTGACCCTTTCGAAATGCCATTACCAAAAAGGGAGTGTAGGAAAAAGTGGTCTCACTCGGCCATTCGATGTCCCGAAGCTGAACTGGGTGCATCGCCAAACTAGACGGAACCTTTTGGATACGATCAAAAATTGAGAGCACATCTGTCTCTAACAAATCTTGGCGGTGTAAAAAATAGCGCAGTTGCGGACTATATTGAGGCAACAATAAGATCCGATCCATTTCTGCTTCTTGAAAAATACGAACTTGATTAATGGTATCATCAAATTCAATGGATTCTCGCATCCAGTACCAAGGGGTAGCTGTTTGCTGCCAGATGCGGTCCGTTCCATACCAGGCTGGTACAAAATAATACATGGTTACTCCTAGAATATTCTTGTATAACGTTGATTGACACGAAGAGCACGAATTTCTTCTCGGATATTGTAAATCATCCCGACAAACATGAGGAAGGTTCCTGGAATCATGGTCAAGCGCAAAAGATCTTTATCCCATAACAAGAGGGAAAAAGGAAGCGCCGTAAAGAGGATCAGATACAAGGTCCCAAAAACCGTCAAGCGTAGCACAATTTTATTGATATAGCGACGTGTATCTGCTCCAGGATAGACATGATCGATATACTCGGACGCCTTCATCATCTTATCTGCAATTTCTTCTCCGTTCACATTTACAAAGGCGAAAGCAAAAGAGAGAAGGGCGATCATCAGAATGTAAAGAAGAATCCAAATCGGATCTCCCATCACCAAGTGTTTGGCTAAATGAGCGGCCCACTTGGCATTGGAATCCATAGACAAGATCAACAGCAGCGCGTACTGAGGAATGGACACCAAGGTCATGGCATACATGAAGGGCATCCCTCCTGCTGGGTTGAGCTTGATATCCAAAAAAGTATAACTTTTCAAATTGTTGTGGATTCCTAATTTATTGACAGGAATCTGGTACTTGGAATATTCCACCAAGACTGCCACATAGACAAAAATCAAGATAAAAATCACGCCCAGAACATAAGCGATCTCTGGTATATTATTGACACTTGAAAGGGTCTGCATCACGTCTTCTGGAAGATACATAACCATCCCAGCCATCATGATCACCACAGAACTTCCAAGCCCCAAAGCGGCATTTAGATCTGAGAGCCAAACTAGAAAGAAGGCTCCAGCTACCATAATCATGGTATTGACCGCAATGACAAGTCCGGAGTTCAACCCTGTCTTCAAGGGGAGATACATGGCCACTGCCAAGGACTGGACAATGGCGAGTGCCAAGGTCACGTACATCTTTCGCCGCTCCACAATTTCCGAACTGGTTTTTTCGAGGTTAAAGCGTTTTGAAACGGTAAACATCCGCCACAAAATCATGGAAGACATCCACGGGGATAGACCGATCGAAAAGATTGACATTCCGCGGAGGTTCCCCCCCATCACAGCACTTGAGAGCTGTAAACCGGTTGTCGTTCCCTCATTGAGTCTCAAGGCCTTTGATAAGTCAACAAAAGGCAAGGAAATTTTACTTCCTAAAACATAAATAAAGACGAAAAATATCGTCCAACAAAATCTCTTTCCTACTTCAGATCGTTTTAACATTTCTTTTAAACTTTCTCTTACTCATTTTGACTCTTCCACCTGGGGAATAGCCTTTAAATATGTGCCTTTAGAGCATTTTATCTCAACTTATTTTACCATAATTTGCGACTTTTCCAAACTCATTTGTCACTAATATTTGATAATATTTCAAATTTCCCATTTGGTACCGTATTCAACAAAAAATCCTTCAGATGTTTATCTAAAGGATTGTTCATTGAATGTTATTCACCCAAGGCCATGATGGTATCGACGAATAATTTCTTTGTGAAATAGCCATTGCGGATCAAATAAGAAGTATAGTGAGCTTTTTGGACCATTTGGGCATACGCTTCCTCTGTGCAGTCTTGAACCAAACGATTGGCTTCTTCAAGACTAGATGCTACAAAACCAAGCCCTTTTTCTCGAATATAGTCTGCATTTGACAAATAGTCTGGCACGACTACCGGAAGACCTGCGGATAGATAAGTTGATAATTTGTAGGAAATATTTTCTTTGTAGTAATCTCGCTCATCCTCAGGATTCTCTGAATTTCCCCAGACAAGCCCAAAACCACCCTTAGAAAGCTCCAAAAGCAACTCTTGCTTGGTCCGCCAGCCTTCCATATGGACCTTGGAATAATCAACTCCTTCAACTGGTTCGGTATAGACATGAAGGGGTGTATCATATTTCCAGTCGATGATATGAGGGAAACGCGAAGGATTTCCTGAGAAGATCAGTTTTTTCTCAAATTGCGGGTTATAGAGATCCAAACTGTGGGTCAAATCCCACAACTTTTGGACCACATATTTTTTAACTGTAAGCCCTTCTGACACCAGATGATGGTACATCTGTTCTGATGGAACAACGACCAGATCACTCTGATTGTACATGTCGATATAGTTAGGCATTAGGTAATAATTGCTCTCAAACATGAGTGGTGGAACATCATGGATAAACATGACCAGCTTGGTTTGAAGGAGTTTTAACTTATCAACCAAACGGCGGTCCCACTCAATTCCATTCCAAGAAGGAGATTGAACGAAGACGATATCCCCAAAAGCAACGCCTGCTAAAATCCCATCCATCCGCGAATTCAATTCGCTAGCCGGCTCATTGCTATGATCATAAAAGTAGATCCCTAGTTCATTAACCCCAAGTTCACGAACGACATTCATAATATCGTTTTGTGCCATCAGGGCAACACTTTTCGAAGATTGACCAAATAAATTTGTAAAATGGATTTTCATCTCTTTCCTCTGACTCTTCTTTTTTAATCCCATATTTCCTGAAGATATGAAGGCAAACAGAGCTTTTCACAAAGTAACCTTTTTCATATCCCTCAACGAAAACTTCCTCATTCATTATAACATATTTCCCAACTTCTTAGACATTCTAGATCAATAAAAGACCGGTTCATTCCGGTCTTTTAAGGTTTTATTTGCCATCTTTTTTCCGAATTCCTAAAAGGGCTAATCCAGACAGAAGAATGGAAGCTCCTGTAGCAAGAATATTAGATGAAGGATGGGCACCTGTCTCTGGAAGAGCAGGTCCGGAAGAATGCGTTGCAGTTAGCGAGCTTGTGTCTGATGGAGATTCTGAGTAAGAGGTGCCAAACGAAGACACGACAGACTCCGAAGAACTTGTCACAGCAGAGAAACTTGACGCATAAGACACACTGATCCATTCAGAAATTTCCTGCGATAAGGATTGACTCTCTGTCGATGATGCGCTTATAGAATCTGAAACACTCGTCAAAGGAAATTCAGATACTGGCATGGACGTTGAAGCCGATTCACTTGCTGAAAGGAGCGAAGTTGATTGGCTATAGGAGTCTGATTTTGAAACAGATGTTGACGCTAGAGATTCTGAATAGGATGTCCATTGTGAAGCAGATAGACTCTCAGAAACGGATCGAGAGAACGATCCAGACTCTGAAACCTGCGATGCAGCTACAACATGAGAAGTTGAAACTGATTCGCTTGTCGAAGCAGAAGCTTGAACTAATGAATCTGATTGACTTGCAGAGACTGATTCTTGAACCAACGATTCAGATTGACTTGAAGAAACTGACTCTTTAATCAATGTCTCTGACTGACTTGCTGAAACTGACGCTTGTACTAAGGAGTCGGATTGAATTGCCGAAACGGATGCTTGGGCCAAGGAGTCGGATTGACTGGCAGAGATAGATTCTTGAGCCAATGAATTTGATTCACTTGCCGAAACGGATGCTTGAATCAGCGAGTCTGACTGACTGGCAGATACAGATTCCTGAACCAATGACTCGGATTGGCTAGCCGATACTGAAGCTTGAACCTGCGACTCTGATTGACTAGCTGAAACGGATTCCTGAACCAAGGATTCTGATTGGCTTGCCGATACCGATACTTGAGCCAACGAGTCTGATTGGCTGGCAGAAACTGATTCTTGTACCAGCGACTCTGATTGACTGGCTGAAATCGACCCTTGAACTAGCGAATCGGATTGACTCGATGAAACGGAGTCCTGAATCAACGATTCGGACTGACTAGTAGAAACGGACGCTTGAACCAAAGACTCGGATTGACTAGTTGAGATCGACTCTTGGATTAGCGATTCTGATTCACTTGCCGAAACGGATGCTTGGGCCAAGGAGTCGGATTGAATTGCCGAAACGGATTCTTGTACTAACGAGTCTGATTGACTAGCTGAAATCGACTCTTGAACTAACGATTCTGATTGGCTGGTCAATACAGATGCTTGAACCAACGAATCCGATTGGCTAGCAGATACTGAGGCTTGAACCTGCGACTCTGATTGACTGGCCGATACAGACTCCTGAACCAATGATTCCGATTCACTCGCAGAAACTGACTCTCGCACCAACGATTCTGATTGACTCAATGATGTTGATTGCAAATCAGTCGATACTTGCGATTCCGACTGACTCATTGAATCAGAACGAGAAAAGGACATAGATTCTGTAATTTGAGACTTAGATTCGATATCAGAAGTAGATTGCGATTGACTTTCGGAAACTGATGCTTGAATCAAGGACTCAGATTGACTCGCGGAAACTGACTCTTGAACTAGCGAATCGGATTGACTCGCGGAAACTGATTCTTGAATCAGCGAGTCTGACTGACTGACAGATACGGATTCCTGAACCAATGACTCGGACTGACTTGCGGAAACCGACGATTGAACCAAGGAATCAGATTGACTAGCTGATACGGATTCTTTGAGCAACGAATCGGATTGGCTAGACGATACAGATGCCTGAACCAACGAGTCGGATTGGCTTGCAGAAACGGAGGCTTGTACCAATGAGTCTGATTGACTAGCCGATACGGATTCCTGAACCAAGGAATCTGACTGACTCAACGAAACGGATTCTGACAGCTTTTTGCTCATCGAAATAGATTGTGACAAGGAAATCAGTTGAGAAACCACTTCCTCCGATCCAACCGCTGATGTCGACTGCGATTGAGATACAGAAATTGATCCAGATGCTAAATTAGATAAGGATACCGACTGACTCAACGAAACAGATTTAGAGGCTTTTTCAGACTCACTCTTAGATGCTGATGCTGCTTTTGATTGTGAGTCGGATTGACTTGCCGATACAGATTCTTTAATCAATGACTCTGATTGACTCGCTGAAATCGACTCTTGAACCAGCGACTCTGATTGGCTTGAAGAAACTGATTCTTGAACCAAGGAATCAGACTGGCTGGCCGATAAGGATTCCTGAACCAAGGAATCTGACTGACTTGCAGAAACTGAGGCTTGAACCAACGAGTCGGATTGACTCGCCGATACTGATTCTTTAACCAGAGACTCAGACTGGCTCGCAGAAACTGACGCTTGGACCAGCGAATCTGATTGACTGGCAGATACTGACTCCTTAATCAAGGACTCTGACTGACTGGCAGAAACCGATTCTTTAATCAGCGACTCTGAATGGCTGGCCGATACAGATGCCTGAACCAGCGAGTCTGATTGACTGGCGGATACAGATTCTTTAATCAAGGACTCTGACTGACTTGCGGAAACCGATTCCTGAAGCAACGATTCAGACTGACTGGCAGATACGGATTCTTGAACCAAGGAATCGGATTGACTAGCTGATACAGATTCTTGAATCAAGGAATCGGATTGACTAGCAGAAACGGACGATTGAACCAACGACTCCGACTGGCTGGCTGAAACTGATGCCTGAACCAACGAGTCTGATTGACTGACGGATACTGATTCTTTAACCAGCGACTCTGATTGACTAGCTGAGACTGATGCCTGAATCAACGAGTCTGACTGACTTGCGGAAACCGAGGATTGAACCAAGGATTCTGATTGACTTGCGGAGACTGATGCCTGAACCAACGACTCCGACTGGCTCGCAGAAACTGACGCTTGAACCAGTGATTCAGACTGGCTGGCTGAGACTGATGCCTGAATCAACGAATCTGATTGACTGGCGGAGCTAGATGCTTGTGACAAGGAAACGGACTCGCTAGCCGATACAGATTGAGACAATGAAATTGAATCTGAAACTAGAGATGCTGACGTTGAAGCTGAGAAACTTTGAGACTGCGATGCAGATTCTGACGACGTCATTCTCCGATAATAATAGTTCACGCTCGTCAGTGGATTTGAAACAACCATTTTTTGAATGGTTTGTTTAAAGTTAGAAAAGCCTTCTGCTCCTTGAGGTGTCGCATCTTTCCCAACAATCATAGTCTGATTGTTACCGAGAAAAGCTGATTTTGGAAGCTCTGTGAATGGTTTTGGAACCGTGTATTCTTTCCCTGTATTTTCATCAGTATAGGTGACAGTTTCCTTAGCCGAAAACCATCCGGTAATCTCTAACTCAAAATGACGATCATCCACCCGTTTTGGCGTAACATTCAAGAAATAATCTTTGTTCTTACTTTCAACTTTATTCGTTCCACCTAAATCAGAAAGGGCATCTGAAACATCTTGTTTAAACTCTTTTTCATAAACAAGGGTATACTTATCAAATACCGCCTCATTCCCGACATCGAGATTCGAAACGTTATAGACTTTGGAAGGATCCAGAACGTAGTAACGAAGGATGTAGTCACCGTTTTGACTGGTTGTAACAACTTCACTTCTTATAAAATGCTCACGCGCATTTCCATATAATTCCACTCGGCGTGTGCCAACCGTACTATTGTCAAAGATCCCAGTTGTTGCTTTTTGAGCCGAGTTCACTACCGGAACCTTGACATATCCTGCAATATCACGAGCATTGGAGGCCGTATAATGCTGACCTTCAATCCCGTATTGGGTATACTCTGCTAAGACTTCTTCCTTCCCAGTTGGCGTGTATTCTCCATCGACCCATTTGCCTGCTGGATCTACCACTTTGTAGAAAGTCGACTGGTGCCCCCACATAGATGGAACCTTGATTTCAGCTCTCGAAGTCAATAGTTCCCCTTGTTTCGAAGGGTTCATTACATCATATACATCACGTACAAGGAAACTTGTCTCAGGACTAGCGTAGGTACCTAGATAAACATTCCCAGGTTTCCCATCATCAGCCTTACTATAGGCAAACATATTCCCCAAAGGAGCTTTCTTAATCAACACTTCGTTAGGTAGTTGGAACTGCGTGCCCCCAATGACATTTGCAGAGAAGGTTTGAGAGAAAATCTCAGAACCATCTGATTTTTTTACAATACGGAAATATACATCATTTCCCACATGGGTATTCGGATCGGTATCGGTACGATTGACAGACAAGGTCGCATAATAGCCGAGTGATTCTCCTGTTTTATTAACAAAATCCCAAATCCCAAAGGTATAGCGAGTCGCATCCGTATCCTTCTTATAAGCAGCAATTTCTTCAGGTGTTTGGTTAACATAGCGCTTATCGATATGAGGATCTTTGGCAACATCTGTAGCTGTTAGAGGGGCATCTTCAACACTAGCACCGTTGCGATCATCCATGTTTGGTGTAATCTCTAGATCTTTGCTACTACTCTTAGCCACCTCAGCAATGGGAGCCAACTGAGCAGAGATCGCAGGTTTCCCATCTACATTTGTATTTCCCACAAAACCTGCAGCTGTCAAGGTCGTCATCATCTCATCGACAGCTTTCTCCAAGCGATCGCGCTGGTCAGCATAAGCTTGAGCGCTGGCATTGGTGTGGATCAAGTTATTGCTTGCAGTCACTTCGGCCTGCACTTTGTTAATGACCGCTTCGACCACTGCTCGGCGATCGGTGTCCGTCATTTTAGATGCGTAATTCCCTGCAATTTCTTGAAGCAATTCAGCTTCAGAGGTATTTTGTTCTAAAACAGTAGCTTCTTCTAAACTAGTCGGCTCTTCAACAACTACCTCTGACTCTAGAGCTTGAGCAGACTCGCTAATTGCCGTTGATAATGCAGTTGATCCAACTTCGCTCAAGGACAAAGAGGTGGATTCACTGATCGAAGCAGACGCACTCTCAGATGTAGAAAAACTAGTTGATTCTGAAACAGAGATGGATTCTGAAGGCTGGCTTGAGGTTTTCGCTAAGACCACACTATCCACTTCTGCCAAGGTTTCCTCTTTTGTCTCGGAAACCGTTGGTGCAAGTGATGTTGCATCCTCCGCCTTAGCAGTCGTAGCAAGTACAGCACCACCAAATACAGTCCCTACCGTAATCAAACCTTTTAAGAAGGCTTGGTTATGCTTTTGACTTTCTATTTGATCTTGCTGTACGTTGGCAATGATGGTCTCCTCCACTTGCCCACGCACCACGCGAAAGAGGCCTAGAGCAGCCGTTGATGCCCGAAGCCAATTTTTTCCTGATTTAATTAATTTGAAGCGTACGACACGATCTGTTTCACGAAAGTTTCCTTTTGAACGCTTAAATTGCATGATATTCCCCTTACATTGTAGTCATTATTCATTATACAGGAATACTACGTAGATTCAAGTAATTTGCTACAAAAAACTTATATATTATCGTTTAATTTTCAAATTTTTTTGTAACACATAAAAAATAATTCATTCTACTAGTAAAAAAGTGAATCTCCTATGAGATTCACTCGAAAAAATGATTTTTCCTACTAGATCAGTTCCCCTTCTTTTTACGTCGGGTAAGTCCAGCAATTCCAGCTAACCCTGTAACAACCCCAAGAAGGGCTGATGTTACAGATCCTGTTTCGCCAGTATTTGGAAGGGCCACAGATTGGCTGTGTTTTTGTGATCCACTTGCTGATTCTGATGCAGACAATGACTCTGAATGAGAAATTGATTGGCTCATTGAATTAGAGTATGAACCGCTACCAGATGTTGATCCTGATTGTGATTGACTCACTGAAACTGAAGTACTTACTGATGTTGAAGTTGATTCAGGGACAGAGGTACTCAATGATGCTGACTCAGATGCAGAGACTGATGTCGAAACTGAAAGCGAAGTAGAGACTGACTGGCTTTCTGATACTGAACTGCTCAACGATGCTGACAATGATTCGGAGGTCGAGATTGATTCAGATGTTGAGACTGATTCTGAGGTAGACGCTGACACAGACGTTGATACTGATTCCGACGCTGATACTGACTCTGAGGTTGAAACTGACTCTGACGTTGATGCTGATTCTGATGTTGACGCTGAATCGGACGCAGAGGCTGATTCTGAGGTTGAGACTGATTCGGACGTCGAAACAGATCCTGAGGTTGAAACCGACTCTGATGCAGACACTGATTCAGAGGTTGATGCTGATTCAGATACAGAAACCGATTCGGACGTAGACAATGATTCAGACGTTGATGCTGACTCAGAGGTTGAAACTGACTCAGACGCCGATACTGATTCAGATGTTGAAACTGACTCTGAGGCTGACAATGATTCGGATGTTGATTCAGACTCGGATGTCGAAACTGATTCTGAAGTTGAAACCGACTCAGACGTTGATGCCGATTCAGACGCTGACACTGATTCGGATGTTGATACTGATTCGGATGTTGATACTGATTCTGATGCAGAAACTGATTCGGATGTTGACACCGATTCAGACGTAAACACTGATTCGGATACAGATGCCGATTCAGAGGTAGACACTGATTCGGATGTTGATACTGATTCGGATGCAGAAACTGATTCGGATGTTGACACCGATTCAGACGTAGACACTGATTCGGATGTTGACGCTGACTCGGACGCAGAGGCTGATTCAGAGACTGAGAATGATTCTGATGTTGACACTGACTCAGACGCCGAAACTGATTCAGAGGTTGAGACAGACTCGGATGCAGAAACTGATTCAGAGGCTGAAACCGATTCGGATGTTGACACCGACTCAGACGTTGAGACAGACTCAGATGATGATACTGATTCAGATACAGAAACCGATTCGGATGTTGACACCGATTCAGACGTTGATGCTGACTCGGATGCTGAAACTGATTCAGAGGTTGAGACTGATTCTGATGTTGAGACTGATTCTGAAGCAGATGCTGATTCGGACGCTGACACCGATTCAGAAGTTGACGCTGATTCAGAAGTTGACGCTGATTCAGATACAGAAACCGATTCGGACGTTGACACTGATTCTGAGGTCGATACAGATTCAGAGGTTGATGCTGATTCTGAGGTTGAAACTGACTCAGACGCTGACACTGATTCAGATGTCGATACAGATTCGGACGTTGATGCTGACTCCGATGCAGAGACTGATTCGGACGCAGAGGCTGATTCTGATGCCGATTCTGACGCTGATACTGACTCGGATGTTGATGCCGATTCTGAGGTTGAGACTGATTCAGAGGCTGACGCTGACTCCGATGTTGATGCCGATTCTGATGTAGATGCAGATTCAGAAGTAGACACTGATTCTGATGTTGACACTGACTCGGACGTTGACACTGATTCAGATGCTGATACCGACTCAGACGCTGATACCGACTCAGATGCTGAAACTGATTCTGAGGTAGATGCTGACTCGGATGTCGAGAATGATTCAGAAGTCGAAACGGACTCGGATGCTGATACTGATTCCGATACAGAAACAGACTCGGAAGTCGACACCGATTCAGACATTGATACAGATTCTGATGTAGATGCTAACTCGGATGTCGAGACTGATTCTGACGTAGACACTGACTCAGACGCTGACACTGATTCGGACGTTGATACTGACTCAGAGGCTGACGCTGATTCGGACGTTGATACTGACTCAGAGGCTGACGCTGATTCGGACGTAGACACTGACTCAGACGCTGACACTGATTCGGACGTTGATACTGACTCAGAGGCTGACACTGATTCAGACGCTGATACTGATTCGGACGCTGAGACTGATTCGGACGTTGATACTGACTCAGACGCTGACACTGATTCAGACGCTGAGACTGACTCAGACGCTGATACCGACTCAGACGCTGACACTGACTCAGAGGTTGAGACTGATTCGGATATTGATTCAGATTCTGATGTTGACAATGATTCGGAAGTCGAAACGGATTCTGACGTAGACACTGACTCAGACGCTGACACTGATTCGGACACTGAGACTGATTCTGACGTAGATACTGACTCAGACGCTGACGCTGATTCGGACGTCGATACTGACTCAGAGGCTGACGCTGATTCAGATACAGAAACCGATTCGGACGTAGACACTGATTCTGACGTAGATACTGACTCAGACGTTGAGACCGATTCAGACGCTGAGACTGACTCAGACGCTGATACCGACTCAGACGCTGACACTGACTCAGAGGTTGAGACTGATTCGGATATTGATTCAGATTCTGATGTTGACAATGATTCGGAAGTCGAAACGGATTCTGACGTAGAAACTGATTCAGACGCTGATACCGACTCAGACGCTGACACTGATTCGGACGTTGATACTGACTCAGAGGCTGACGCTGATTCGGACGTCGATACTGACTCAGAGGCTGACGCTGATTCAGATACAGAAACCGATTCGGACGTAGACACTAATTCTGACGTAGATACTGACTCTGACGTTGAGACCGATTCAGACGCTGAGACTGACTCAGACGCTGATACCGACTCAGACGCTGACACTGACTCAGAGGTTGAGACTGATTCGGATATTGATTCAGATTCTGATGTCGATTCCGATTCAGACGTAGACACTGATTCAGAAGTTGACGCTGACTCAGATGCAGAAACTGATTCTGATGTCGATTCCGATTCAGACGTAGACACTGATTCAGAAGTTGACGCTGACTCAGATGCTGAAACCGACTCAGACGCTGAAACTGATTCTGAGGTAGACACTGATTCTGATACAGAAACCGATTCAGACGTTGAGACTGACTCGGACGCAGATGCTGACTCAGACGTTGATACAGATTCTGATGTAGATGCTGACTCTGATGTCGAGACTGATTCAGAAGTTGACGCTGACTCAGATGCAGAAACTGATTCTGATGTCGATTCCGATTCAGACGTAGACACTGATTCAGAAGTTGACGCTGACTCAGATGCTGAAACCGACTCAGACGCTGAAACTGATTCTGAGGTAGACACTGATTCTGATACAGAAACCGATTCAGACGTTGAGACTGACTCGGACGCAGATGCTGACTCAGACGTTGATACAGATTCTGATGTAGATGCTGACTCTGATGTCGAGACTGATTCAGAAGTTGACGCTGACTCAGATGCAGAAACTGATTCTGATGTCGATTCCGATTCAGACGTAGACACTGATTCAGAAGTTGACGCTGACTCAGATGCTGAAACCGACTCAGACGCTGAAACTGATTCTGAGGTAGACACTGATTCTGATACAGAAACCGATTCAGACGTTGAGACTGACTCGGACGCAGATGCTGACTCAGACGTTGATACAGATTCTGATGTAGATGCTGACTCTGATGTCGAGACTGATTCAGAAGCAGACACTGATTTAGACGTTGAAACTGACTCAGACGTTGAGACCGATTCAGACGTTGAAACTGATTCAGACGCTGATACCGACTCAGACGCTGACACTGATTCTGATGTTGACACCGATTCAGAAGTAGACACTGATTCTGATACAGAAATCGACTCAGATGCTGAAACCGACTCTGATGTCGAGATTGATTCGGACGTTGAAACTGACTCAGACGCAGAAGCTGATTCTGATGTAGATGCAGACTCGGACGCGGACAATGACTCGGATGTTGATTCAGACTCTGATGTCGACACTGATTCAGACGTTGAAACTGATTCAGATACAGAAACAGACTCAGATGCAGATACTGATTCGGAAGTCGACACCGATTCAGAGGTAGAAACCGACACCGAAGTTGAGGCTGATTGACTCTCTAATACGGAAGTGCTCAACGATGCTGATTTTCTAGCGGACTCACTCAAAGATACTGATGCAGACTCAGATTGCGATTGGCTTACGGATTTTGAAGCCGACTCGCGAGTCGATTGACTTAGTGACTCTGATACCGACTGTGAAAGCGATGCTGATGCTGACTGACTCACTGAAACAGAGGCGCTCGTTGAAGCAGATGTCGAACTTGAGACAGACTGGCTAACCACCTTGGATACACTCGCCGATACCGAAGCAGACTGCAAGGCACTGACACTTGCAGACGCTGATTCCGAAACCTTCACAGATTCAGATTTTCTTGTCGATACAGATTGACTCGTTGAAGCGGATTGAGATTGAGAAACCTCCTTGCTCAACGATTGACTGCGAGATAAACTAGCTTGAGCTGAGACACTTGCAGAAGCTGATTGGCTTAATGAAGCTGACAAACTTTGTGAGCGAACCGAGCTCAGTGACTGGCTCAATGAAACGCTCTGCTGAGCCGATACGCTCTGAGATTGCTTCGCACTTAAAGACTGACTGATCGATTGCGAAGTCTTCGTAGATGCACTCTGACTGCTTGATACAGACTGACTGTGATCGCTATCTGACAGTTTCACCGCTACGACATTGGTCGTACTATCTTTATAAGTAATGGTGACTGTACCATCACTATTAACCGTATAGGACTTAATCCGGTTGGCCACCTCTGGATTAACAGCCGATACAGCAGCAATCACCTTGCTCTTATCTGCATCTGTCAATGCAGTTAGACTCGTCACCTGAATAGTGCTTGTCGGCGCCACACCTGGTGTACGATCAGCGAGACGCCCCTGAGTAATCCGAATCTCACCCAAACCATTTGGACGGTTCATATTGGAGGCATTGTCAATAGCCGCTACGTTGCGTTGCCATGTATTTCGGTAGGTATGGTAAAGATCATCCTTCAAATGAATGGTCGTTGTGATGGTTGCAGGGTTCGCACTGGTAGCCGTAATATCGCCCGTGATAGGAGCAATATTACCAGTTCCGTACTGGCTACTACCAAAGAAATTCCCGTTCAAAGCATTGTCGTTCAGATCCGCTCGTGCAACGACTTTCATTTCTTTCAACTTGCCACTGTCATCAGTAGCTGTAAAGGTCACAACCGCATCATCACCAGCGTAAATAATATAATTCTTCCCACCACCTTCAAGAGGGGTTGATTTCGGTTCCACACCATTGACGGTCAACTTAGCCGTCACTTCAGGACGCGTTCCGTCAGTTACAGCCACGGAATTACTGGCATCTGAATACACCGCATAATCACCATACATGATGCGAGCTTTGGCTGTTACACCACCCGTTTGTAACTTAACAGTCGGCGTCACAATCGCTTGACCCGAAGCATCTGCCACAGCTGTTCCCACTTCGTCGTCATTATTGTATAGAACGACTGTAGAACCTGGCTCAGCTCCTGTCACCGTTACAGGTGTCTGTGTGTAAGCCTTATCCAATAATCTCGTTTCAACAGTTGGTGCTGCAAGTCGCTTCACTGGAGCCGTCACATCATTTGTAGTGTTATCTTTATAGGTAATGGTCACCACACCAGATGATGAAACGGAATAAGATTTAAAGTCCTTTGAAGTGGCAATATTGGGGTTAGCAGTCTTAAACGCTTCCCAAATCTTCTCTTTTTCAGCCTGGGCCAAGTTAGTAGTATCATTGACAAAAGTCGCTGTCGTCACAGCCGTAATCGGATTACGAATGCCATCATTTTGCGGCAAAACCTGAATGCGTAGCGTTCGTGTCACTGACTGCCTAGCCGTATTGGTCACTACAAAAGAAACATTATAAATTTTCCCAGGCGTTACGACCTCTGTCTGCCCAACAGTTCCCATGATATTAAAGGCCACTGCACTATTTTTCAAGGCCGACGTCTGAGGCACATTGATGCCATTCACACGATCACTACCAGAAGCGTAGCCAATGCTCTTAATACTATTTCGTGTAGGAATGGTTTCCACAACATTATAAGCCTGATTAATGTAATCAGAGTTATAAACAGAAATCAAGGCATTGTTGGCTGGCCCTAAATTATACTGGGGTGCACGGAGACTGGTATCAGCATCTATACGATTCCCGTTACGTGGATCCCGTTGGCCAGATGTCGCACGAAGCACCGCATTGGCCAAGCGATTGCGAGCACTCTTTGCTTGACTTTCTACAGCATCGATTTGAATTGCGGGATTGGACAAACCAGTACGAATAGCTTCTAAAGCCAGATCTCCACTTTCAATAGCAGATTCCGTCCCAGGGATTTCCAAAGCCTGCGCACGATAGGTGTATAAATCCAAAGCCAAAACTTGCAGACGCTTCACCTGGTCTTCCGAGCGATTGTTTTGAGCCTCTGCTACTTTCTCACTCGTTTCAGAAGTAGCTACATGAATAGTATCATTCTCTGAGAAAGTGCTACTAGCAATTTCTGAAGTGGACGGACTCGCTGAAGCACTGATAACATGAGATTCACTCAAAGATACCGATTGAGATAGAGAGACGCTTTCACTAGCTGACTCTGAAAATGAGATGGATTCACTCATGGAGTGATTCGCTGACACAGAGTCTGTGGTAGACGTCGTTCCCAAGACAAAGCTATCTTGTCCAACCACACCGGTCGATGGGCTGATTTCAGACCCAACAGTCGCATTCATTTCATTTTCCTCAGCAAATACTGGATTGGCAACCGTTGTCGCCCCAGCCAGAGCCCCTAGCACAACCATCCCTTTGACCAGATCCGCAGGCATAGAGTGTGATGATGCTTCGTATTGAACCACGATCTTTTCATCCACACCACCTCGCATGACACGAAATAGCCCTAACCGCGAGACAGATGCCCGTACCCAATTCTTTCCTGATTTGATTAATTTATAACGCGTGATTCGCTCCGTTTCGCGAAAATCACCCTTCGAACGTTTGAAAAACATGTCCGCTCCTTAAAAATAAGATATCGAGTTATTATACACTAATTTTCCCCAAAAGTAACTAATTAAGACTAGTTTTTAACATAAAAAACAGCACACAAAAAGAGAACCCGGAGGTTCTCTTTTTGGATCCTTTTTCATTTCCCACATACCTGAAATGACCGAATCAAATTAGGATAGAAGATTATTTTTCATCTTCTTTTTTGCGGCTTCCAAGTGCTGCAATCCCTGCAACCCCTGCAACTGCTCCAAGAAGAGCTGAAGCTACAGATCCTGTTTCACCAGTATTTGGAAGTTGTTCAAGAGCTGGAGCTGGTTGAGCTGGTTGCTCAGGAACTGGGTTCACTGGTGTATTAGGTGTTGGATCTACCGGTGTGTTTGGTGTTGGATCCATTGGTTTATTAGGTGTTGGATCTACCGGAGTATTTGGTGTTGGAGTTGGTGGCACTGGAGTATTTGGTGTTGGAGTTGGTGGCACTGGAGTGTTTGGTGTTGGAACGTTTGGAGTCTTCACAAGTTTGTAAACATAAGTAACGTTCTTATCACCTTCGATAACTTTACCAGTTGTTGGGTCTGTTGTTGTCAAGTGACCTTCACCGTCAACGTTACCTACTGGGTAGTTACCTTGTGGTACCAATTCATAGACTTTACCATCTGCAGTTGTGATTGTCTTAGGACGGTTATCCACAACTGTATCGTAGTCTTTACCTACTGGTTGGTCTTTTTCATCCACTACTGAAGTCTTGATAGTGTTACCATTTTCATCTACATAGTGAACGTATACATTACCCTTAGGTTGTACAGGTTCTTCGACAAGTTTGTAGATGTAAGTAACGTCTTTACGTCCTTCAACCACTTTACCAGTTGTTGGGTCTGTTGATTCAAGGTGACCTTGAGTATCTACTTTACCAACTGTGTAGTTTCCGACTGGTACGATTTCGTAAGTTTTACCTTCGAATTTAATGTACTGTGGACGGTTGTCTTCAACAGTATTGTAGTCTTTACCTACTGGTTGGTCTAACTCATCTGTTACTGATTGTTTAATTGTGTTACCTTCAGTATCTTTGTAGTGTACGTATACGCTACCCTTAGGTTGAGTTGGTTGTTCTTTAAGTTTGTAGATATAAGTAACGTCTTTACGTCCTTCGATCACTTTACCAGTTGTAGCATCTGATGACTCAAGGTGACCTTGTCCATCAACTTTACCTACAGTGTAGTTACCGGCTGGTACCAATTCATATGTCTTACCATTGTATTGGATTTCTTTTGGACGGTTGTCTACTACTGTATCGTAGTCTTTATCAACTGGTTGATCTTTTTCGTCAGTGACATCATCTTTAATTGTGTTACCTTCAGTGTCTTTATAGTGAACGTAAACGTCACCCTTCACTTCTTTGTAAACGTAAGTGATGATTGAACGTGGTTTATCAACTTTACCTTTAATTGGATCAGATGATTCCAAGTGTCCATCGCCATCAACTTTACCTACTGGGTAGTCACCTTTCGGTACGATCTTGTAAGTCTTACCGTCTGGAGTCTTGATAGTGTTAGGTTTTTCACCTTCCTCAGTTGTGTTATATGGTGTATCATATGGTGAGTTTGGTGTATCTTGACGAGGTTTTTGGATTTCTTTACCTTTTTCGTCTACGTAAGTGATGATGACGTCGCCTTCTTTAGGTTTCGTTGGATCTTCCTTAAGTTTGTAGACGTAAGTGACATTCTTATCACCTTCGATGACTTTACCAGTTGTAGCGTCATCACCTGTCCAGTGACCTTGGTCATCGACTTGACCTACTTTGTAGTTACCTGCTGGTACCAATTCGTATGTCTTACCTTGGAACTCGATTGTTTGTGGACGGTTGTCTACGACTGTATCGTAGTCTTTACCTACTGGTTGATCTTTTTCATCAGTTACAGATTCTTTGATCGTGTTACCATTAACGTCAACATAGTGTACGTAGACATTACCCTTAGGTTGTTTCAATTGGTAGACATATGTTACGTTCTTATCTTTTTCAGCAACTTTACCAGTTGTAGCATCATCACCTGTCCAGTGACCTTGTTCGTCGACTTGACCTACTTTGTAGTTACCTGCTGGTACCAATTCGTATGTCTTACCTTGGAACTCGATTGTTTGTGGACGGTTGTCTACGACTGTATCGTAGTCTTTACCTACTGGTTGATCTTTTTCATCAGTTACAGATTCTTTGATCGTGTTACCATTAACGTCAACATAGTGTACGTAGACATTACCCTTAGGTTGTTTCAATTGGTAGACATATGTTACGTTCTTATCTTTTTCAGCAACTTTACCAGTTGTAGCATCATCACCTGTCCAGTGACCTTGTTCGTCGACTTGACCTACTTTGTAGTTACCTGCTGGTACCAATTCGTATGTCTTACCTTGGAACTCGATTGTTTGTGGACGGTTGTCCACTACTGTATCGTAGTCCTTATCAATTGGTTGTTCATCTTCATCTTTCACAGATGCTTTAATCGTGTTACCTTCAGTATCAACATAGTGAACGTAAACGTTACCTACTTCTTGGTAAACATACGTAATAGTTGACTTAGGTTTATCAACTTTACCTTTAATTGGATCAGATGATTCCAAGTGTCCGTCGCCATCAACTTTACCTACTGGGTAGTCACCTTTCGGTACGATCTTGTAAGTCTTACCGTCTGGAGTCTTGATAGTGTTAGGTTTTTCACCTTCCTCAGTTGTGTTATATGGTGTGTCATATGGTGAGTTTGGTGTGTCTTGACGAGGATCTTTAATCACTTTACCTTTTGTATCTACATAAGTGATGATTACTTCACCTTGTTTAGGTGTTTCACTTTCAGAATTTGATGAAGAGTTAGATGCTGATGCTGATACTGATGTAGAAAGTGATGTTGAAGCCGATGTGCTCAATGATGCTGATTGGCTTGCTGATACTGATTCAGATACTGATTCAGATGCTGAAGCTGATTGGCTCGCTGATACTGATTCAGACGCTGAAGCTGATTGGCTTGCTGATACTGATTCTGATGCTGAAGCTGATTGGCTTGCTGATGCTGAAGCTGATTGGCTTGCTGATACTGATTCTGATGCTGAAGCTGATTGGCTTGCTGATTCTGATGCAGACGCTGATGCAGATTCTTGTGCTGATGTAGAAGCTGACTCAGATGCTGATGCACTTGCAGATTCTTGTGCTGATGTAGAAGCTGATTCAGATGCAGACGCTGATGCAGATTCTTGAGCTGATGTAGAAGCTGACTCAGATGTAGACGCTGATGCAGATTCTTGAGCCGATGTAGAAGCTGATTCAGATGCAGACGCTGATGCAGATTCTTGTGCTGATGTAGAAGCTGACTCAGATGCTGATGCACTTGCTGATTCTTGAGCCGATGTAGAAGCTGATTCAGATGCAGACGCTGATGCAGATTCTTGTGCTGATGTAGAAGCTGACTCAGATGCTGATGCAGATTCTTGAGCCGATGTAGAAGCTGATTCAGATGCAGACGCTGATGCAGATTCTTGTGCTGATGTAGAAGCTGACTCAGATGCTGATGCACTTGCAGATTCTTGTGCTGATGTTGATGCTGATTCAGAAAGTGACTCTGAAATAGATTGTGAAGCTGATTCAGTATTCGATTGAGATTGTGACTTAGATGGTGCTTCTGACTCTGATTGTGATACCGATTGCGACTTAGAAACCACTTCTGACTCAGATTGAGATTTAGAAACAGCCTCTGATTGTGATACAGATCGTGAGTTAGATACTACTTCTGATTCTGATTGTGATTGTGATTTAGATACAGCCTGTGATTGTGAAACAGATTGTGAGTTAGACACAACTTCTGATTCTGATGCAGAGTTTGAGAATGATTGTGATTGAGAAGCAGACTCTGAATCATTCATCTTCACGAAGTAATAGTTCACATCAGTTGAAGGTTTAATCGCAGTTGGAATTGAGTAGTTATTAGAGAATGATGAGTAACCCTTCAAATCAGAGTATACTTTACCATTTGGTGCTGTTGGATCATTCGCAACAGATCCTTCTGCTTGGATTTCTGGAACTTTACCAGCAATGACATTGTAACTGTTATTACCAGCTCCGGCAGGTGTCAATGATGTGCTTGGAGCACCTTTGAATGGACGTGGATAAGTATGTAGAGTTCCGTCCATTTGTTTATAAGTATCTGTCTCAGTAGCAGACTGCCAACCAGTGATAATGAGTGATTTACTTCCAGCTGTTTCGTTGACTTCAATATAGTAGTCACCATTTTTGCTGTTTACTTTTGTAACTTTTGTCTCATCAGCTTTCCACTCTTCAGCAGCTTTGTTAACTTTACTTGTATAGATGAGTGTGTACTTCGATACATCTTCAGTACCAATATCTGATGTCGCAAAGTTGTTAACCTGAGATGGATCAAGAGCGTAGAATTTCGTTACAGTTGAGCCATCAGTATCAACGATTTCAGAGATACGTTTTACGTAGTAGTGGTTTGCTCCACCTTGAAGTTCGACCAGTTTTTGACCGACAACACCCTTACCAAGGATACCAGATGTTTTTTGAGTTGCGTCTGTTGTTGCTGGAACTTGTTTGTACCCCTCAATATTACGATTTCCTGAAGCTGTGAATTGTTGCCCTGCAAGACCGGTTTGAGTATAGCTTGCAAGAACTGTTTCATTTCCAGTTGGTTTGTATGTTTGACCTTCTGTGTACTTGCTACTGTCAACGACTTTATAGTAAGTTGTTTGATCAGCTTTCGCATAAGGAACAGAAGTTTGAACGTTTTGTTTGTCTTCACCTTGGTTACCTGGGTAGTTGGTATCACGGATTTGAAGTGTTTCATACTCAAGGTTCGCATTTACCAATGAGAAGGTTACGTTACCTGGATTAGTTCCGTTAGCAGGTGCGTATGTCAAAGTGTTGGTTACATCAGAGTTGTTGTTGGTGATGTAGCTTGGAAGTGAGATATTGCTTTCTCCAGCATGAATAGTACGAGTGTAAGCTTCTGTACCATCAGACTTCTTAACGATACGCAAGTAAACATCTGGGTTAGCTGAAAGGCTACCTGTGATTGCTGAACGGTCCACTGAAAGTGTAGCGTAGTAATCAAAGTTTGTTTTAGCACCAGTAGCGTGGTTTGTTTTAAGGAATTGCCATACACCGAAAGTGAAACGATCTGTGTTTGGATCCAAAGCATAACCAGCTTCATTGAAGGCTGCATCTTCAATCGTTGCACCATTTGCATTTGAGATAACCGGCTTAGTAGCTACACTACCAGAAGTAGATGTTGAGATTGGTGCCAACTGAGCTGAAATTGCTGGAGCGCCGTTTACTGTTGTGTTTCCAGTAAATCCTGCTGCAGTCAAGGTTGCCATCATGTCATCTACTGACTTGCTCAAACGTTCGCGTTGGTCTGCGTATGATTGAGCTGAAGCATTAGCGTTGATCAAGCTGTTGCTTGCTGTCAATTCTGTTTGAACTTTAGCGATAGCAGCTTCAAGTGCTGCTTTCTTTTCTGGAGCTGAAACAGTTGCTGAGTAGTCTCCTGCAATCTTGTTCAACAATGCTGCTTCTGAAGTGTTTTGTTCCAAAACAACTTTATCATCAGCTTTCGCTACTGTTGTAGTGCTTTCTACACTTGCTTCAGAGCCAGCTGCTACAGTTGATTCGCTTGAAGCTGCTGAAAGTTCTGCTGAACCTTGTTCGCTCAATGAAGCTGAGTGAGATACAGATACGCTTGTAGAGGTTGAAGCACTTGCAGATGCAGAAGCGCTAGCTGATTCTGTTGTTGACTCAGTTGTTGATTCTGTTGTTGATTCAGACTGAGATTCTGTTGTTGAAGTTGTACCAAGTACTGTACTTCCTTGTTCTACAAGAGCTTCACTTGAAAGCTCAGATGCAGTTGCAACATCTGATCCAATTTCATCAGCTTTAGCAGTGTTTGCTACTGTAGCTGCACCAAAAACAGCCCCAGCTGCTACAATCCCTTTGAGCAAGCCACGGCTTGTCATTTCTTTCACTGATACTGCGTCTTCACGCACTTCAGCTACAACAGTCTCTTCGACTTGACCACGAATGACTTTCAAAAGACCAAAGTTAGAAGTCGCAGCACGCAACCAGTTTTTACCTGATTTGATCAATTTGAAACGAGTCACACGATCTGTTTCACGGAATTCACCGTTCGAACGTTTAAAAAACATTTCTGTCTCCTTATTACATTTTTTATTTCCCTTACATTATAGACTAATGTGTCGATTTTTGGAAGCAATTATCCTTAATTATTGCTATTTTTTTATAATTTTTGTTTTAGATAGTAATAAAATCGTTTTCAGTAGGATCAATTTGTCAAACCGGGGCAATTTTTTGAAAAAATCCTATAATGCTTTTACTTTAGAGGTAAAACAAAAAGCCCCATTTAATAGGGACTTTTCTGATAATTATCTGATTTTTTCCAACATACTTTCAATGTGTTGGATGGATTTTTCGCGTCCAAGTAAATAGATGGTATCTGGCAATTCAGGACCATGCATTTCACCTGAAACGGCAATACGGATTGGCATAAAGAGATTCTTCCCTTTGATCCCAGATTCTTTTTGAACCGCTTTGATTTGTGGGAAGATATTTTCTGCCACAAACTCATCGTCTGACATGGCTTCCAATTTCGCTTTGAAGGCTTCAAGTACAGTCGGAACCGTTTCACCAGCCATGACCTCTTTTTCTGCATCTGTCAACTCTGGGAAGTCTGAGAAGAAAAGGTCTGTCAATGGAACGATTTCGTCCACCGACTTCATTTGTGGCTTGTAGAGTTCTACAAACTTCTCAGCCTTGTCTGTCAAACGACCTGCTTCTTCGAGGAATGGCTTGGCCATTTCAAAGATAGTCGTAAGATCCGCATTCTTGATATACTCATTGCTCATCCAGTCCATTTTCTTCTGGTCGAAAGCAGCTGGAGACTTGCTGAGACGATGTTCATCAAAGAGCTTGATGAGTTCTTCGCGAGAGAAGATTTCGTCTTCCCCACCAGGGTTCCAACCAAGAAGAGCGATGAAGTTAAAGACTGCTTCTGGAAGGTAGCCCTTCTTACGGTAATCTTCGATAAATTGAAGGGTGTTAGTGTCCCGTTTAGACAACTTCTTACCAGTTTCAGAATTGATGATCAAAGTCATGTGACCGAATTCTGGTGCTTCCCAACCAAGGGCTTCATAGACCATGAGCTGTTTTGGGGTGTTGGCAATGTGGTCGTCTCCACGGATAACGTGAGAGATTTGCATGTCGTGGTCATCGATCACAACGGCAAAGTTGTAAGTTGGGTAGCCATCTTTCTTCTGGATGACCCAGTCACCACCGATATTGCCACCTTCAAACTCGATATCGCCTTTGACCATATCATGCCACTTGTAGATACCAGACTCATTCACTGCCAAACGAACTGTTGGAATCACACCCGCTGCTTCACGTTCTGCGATATAAGCTGCTTTTTCTTCTTCGCTCATGCCAAGGTATTCGTTGATGTAGCGAGGTGTTTCACCTGCAGTTTCTTGGCGTTCACGTTCAGCCGCTAACTCTTCTTCAGTGACGTAAGATTTGTAGGCTTTTCCTTCGGCCAAGAGTTGGTCAATGTATTTTTGATAGAGTTCCAAACGTTCAGACTGGCGGTAGTTTTCATGCGTCTCTGGGCTTTCATCCCAGTCCATGCCCAACCAACGAAGGTTTTCAAGCTGTGAACGTTCGCCGTCTTCGACGTGACGTTTGCGGTCTGTATCCTCGATACGGATGATAAAGGTTCCACCATGGTGACGCGCATACAAGTAGTTAAACAATGCTGTACGAGCATTTCCGATGTGTAGTAGCCCTGTTGGACTTGGTGCATAACGCACACGAATATCTTTTGCCATATTTCTCTCCTCTTATCTTGTTCGCTATTTCTAGCTCATTTTTCAATCGTTCCTATTATACCACAAAGAAAGCAGGACTGAAATGAATAAGTGACCTTTCTAGCCTTTCTTGCTATATATATGAAAAAAGCCAGAACAAATGCTCTGACTGATATCCAATCTATTGGTATCTTATTAAACGAACACGGGCTGCGGATTGTGTCAAAAAACGCAAGCTGAATAGCAATTAATTCAAGACACAGTAGCTGATTGGATTCTTCTGTCGCTTTCTAAGCTCAGAAGAATACCTAATCAGCCTTGTGGGGGTAGGACGACGAAGCGTTTATAAATGATATCGCTTCTGTCCTACTCCCTATTTTGACTGTATCCGCTACGCCCTTTGTATCTTATTTTAACCGTTCTTCCAATTCAAAGTCGATTGGTAGGGTTTGTAAAAAGTGCTCCAACTCACGTTCCCAGTAGAACCATTCGTGCTTACCTGGGCTGTGGGTATAGGTGACATCCAAACCTAACTTTTCTAGTTCCTTGACTTCAAAATTATTGGCCTCATAAAGGAAATCCTGCTCCCCACACCAGATCCAGAGTTTGGTCTTCTTATCTGAAAACTTCTTGGCAGCAGTCTCTAGCGAGTAGGGACTGGTCGTCCAATCCTCAATCTCTCCAAAGATCCCCTTCCAAAAAGCTGGTTGTTCCAAGTCATTGTTTTCAAAATCCCGATCGTGGAAACTCAGAGCACCGGAAAAACTAGCCGCATGGGAGAAACGATTTGTCTTGAGAGCCAAGAGCATTGATCCATAGCCGCCCATGGATAGGCCAGCAATAAAGGTCTTCTCCCGTTTCTTGGTCATATTAGGGAAGAAGCGAGAAAGAGTCGCTGGCAATTCCTCCGCAATGGCCGTGTAGTAGTTGTAGCCATACTGGGTATCTGTGTAAAAGCCATTATTGGTATTAGGCAGGACCACGATCAGATTGGTATTTCGCAAAATGCGCTCCACATTAGTCCGCTTCAACCAAGAGTGGTGGTTGCCATTCATCCCGTGCAAGAGATAAAGGACCGGAATATCCGTATCCGCTGGATCTTCCACGCGCGATGCATCAGGATAAAGGACGGACACGCCCCACTCCATCTTCAAGGCTTCTGAATAATACTCAATCTGCATAACTGCCATTTGATTTCCTCTTTCTACTGTTAAAAACACTCGGCAAGCCTCGGGCCGCCAAGCGTTTCCATTTCTTCTATTATTTCACTTCCATCACGACTGGTAGGATGGCTGGACGGCGTTTGGTTTGTTCAAATAAGAACTTAGACAAGTTGTCGCGTACCAAACCTTTTAACTCACCCCAGTCAAAGCTGTCTTGCGCCAAATAGTCTTCAACGCTTTGGTTGACCAATTCGCAACTTTCACGAAGAATATCCCGACTCTTCTTGACATAGACAAAACCACGGGTGTGCACGCGCGCTTTGGAAATAATTTTCTTCTCTTTGCGATTCACGGTGATCGCCACGATAAAGATCCCGTCTTCTGACAAGACCTTGCGGTCACGAAGGACAATATTGCCCACATCACCAATGGCATTCCCATCGATCATGACATCTCCTGCTGAGACGCTACCGGCAGGAACGAAGTCACCTTTTTCATACTCCATTACCGTTCCGCGTTTTGGAATAAAGATGTTTTCAGGCAAGATACCGACTTCCATCGCTACTCGCGCATGGGCATCCAATTCGCGGTATTCCCCTTGGATCGGGAAGAGGTATTTAGGACGAAGAAGGTTGATCATCAACTGCAAGTCCCGTGCGTTTCCGTGACCAGACACGCGCAAGCTAGACGTGATCAATTTGACAATGCCACCTGCTTGGTAGACCATGTTTTCTACACGAGCTACCACTGCTTCTTTGGCAATCGATGGCGTTGTAACGATGTAGACCAAGTCTCCATCTTTGATTTCCACATAGCGGTGACGACCAATCGACATCTTGCGCAAGCCGTTGATCGGCTCACCCATCCGGCCTGTTTCCAAAATGATCAATTCATGATCCTCGAAACGGCTCATTTCTTTTGGCTTGATCAAGAGTTTTTCGTTGGCAAGAGACAATTTGTTCAAGCGAATAGCTGTGCGGACGATGTTTTCCACATCGAACCCTGTCAAGACCACCCGACGGCCAGTCTCAGCTGCAGCGTCAAAGACCTGCTGGATCCGAGAAAGGTTGCTGGCTACCGCCGCCACGATGACACGACCATCCCAGTCTGCAATCGTATCTAAGATAGCATCGCCCACTTCTTGCTCACTGGCAACTTGAATCTTGCTATCCGCATTGGCTGAATCACTCAAGAGGGCAAGCACACCTTCGCGTCCAATCTCAGCTAGGCGAGCAAAGTCTGTCGCGTACGACTCGCTGGCAGTTTGGTCAAATTTAAAGTCTCCTGTGTAGACGATATTGCCCTCAGGAGTGCCAATCACAATCCCGATACTTTCAGGGATGGAGTGGGTTGTTTGAAAGAAAGAGACGACGGCATCACCAAAATCAATCTCAGAATTCTGATCGATGACATGGAAGTCGTTGAATTTCTTCACACTGTCATTGCTTTTGACAAAGAGTTTAGCCAACTCAATGGTCAACTCTGTCCCGAATACAGGAACTTTCGCTTCCGCCAAAAGATATGGCAAGGCCCCAATGGCATCCGCATGACCATGGGTCAAGAAAACACCCGCAATGCGGTCCTTGTTTTCAAATAGATAATCCATGTTGGGGATAACGACATCCACCCCAAGTTGCTCATTTTCTGGATACTTCAAACCTGCATCCAAGACAAAAATCGAATCGTTCACTTCGGCAACGTAGAGATTTTTCCCATTTTCTCGAACACCGCCAAGAGTGACTAATTTAATACTACTCACTGTTGTCTCCTTTAGTGTGATTATTTTAATACTTACGGTCCTTGGTCCCCCAAGTCGAATTACAGCTTTGCAAATACTTGCATATCTACTCCATTATACAATTTTTTTCTCTTTTTTTCAAAAAGCTTTCCACAGCAAAAAAGTCCTCTCATCTGAAGTAGATGAGAGGGCTTCTAGGCGCCTATTTTTAGGGGGAAAAGACCCTAAAGATGGTAATCTCCCCGTTTATTTTCAATGATCCGCATAGCCGCCTTGATCACATGAAACTTGCCTAACAATTCCTCTAGGCGCTTACTATTTCGCTCGCTCAATTGGCCGTTCTTGACCGCTTGGGACAGGCGATAAAAATCATCCAAGTCCTCCCCAATGTTTTCAAACAGCTCTTTGGCTTCCTTGAGTCGGTAGCGATTGACTAGGTGGTTCACATCTTTTTTGAAGGAAGCGACATTGTTTTCGTGAATGTCCGTATAGGCTTCCTCTTCTTCCTTAGATTCTTGGTAATTAACCGCCTTAAAGCAAGTGATGAACTCCCGACTTTTGATATTGCAAACAAAGATGACACCATCACTGGCTACATAGGCTTCTGTGTTAGCGGGTTGAACCACATTACTATCATAAGGAGAGAGGGAGGAGAGGTGTTGGTTGATCCACTTATTCAAGTGCTGATCATCTACGCCAAAGCGCTCAAAAGCTCTTTGCCGAAAATGGTCCCGACAACTATATTCTTGCGCATACGACAATCCCATACTCTCACCTCCTCCTGAGTATTTTATAAAAATGGCCTCCAGTCTTACGGGACTAGAGGCCTGGTCTGCTTCACTGACTTGGTGCAATTAACCTTTTGGCTAACAAAACAATGTTTATGATGTTGATTTCATTTAATAGTATTTGTGTAAAATACCAGAGGTTTTCTTTGCTATCCTAAATCCAAATGATTAGTTTTCGACTGGACGCATCGAAGTTTGAAAACCTTTACAAAAAGCTTCTACCTACTATTTCCACGTTTTCTTATGTCTCCGGACAAACTAAGCAGGTTTGCCCGACCGTCCAACCGATCCGACACACACGACATGACTGCTCTTTTACGATAAGAGCATGAACAGATATCAGCAAAACAGGCCTAAAACGAAGTAACCTAAATTTTAACTCGATAAGGCATTGGTATCAATCCCTTCTTTATCTTTCTAACTATATTATACTCACCTACCCGAGTAATTGCAAGCGATTTCAGCTGAAACTAGTTCCAATTTTTATGCGGTTTTATAGATGATTTAAGGAAAAGAAAAGAGGATGGGACAAAAGTCCTAGCCTCTCAATTACTTTTGGTTTGTCGAGCAAGACGCAGTAGTTGAGTGGGCTCTACTACGCTGATTTCATCAGCTTTTACAGCCCTACTCAACTGTGCGGAGGTGGGACGACGAAATCGAATTCTAACGAATTACCGATTTCTGTCCCACTCTCTATTTTCACTTTATCCGCTACGCCCTTTGTATCTTAGTCTTTCTCAAACAATTGATAGTAGTCTGCGATGGTCATTTGGGCTTTTTCTTCTTGATTGAGGTCTTGGACGATATGTCCGTCTTTCATGACAATCAAGCGATTTCCATATTTCAAAGCATCTTCCATGTGGTGGGTGATCATAAGAGCAGTGAGAGCGTCTTGTTTCACAAACTCATCGGTCAAGGTCATGAGCGCCTGACTGGTTTTGGGATCCAAGGCAGCAGTGTGTTCATCCAAAAGCAAGAGTTCTGGGCGTTTCAGTGTCGCCATCAACAGACTCAAAGCTTGTCGTTGGCCCCCTGATAGAAACTCAACTGCTGTGTCGATATGATTTTCCAAGCCATTGCCGATCTTAGCAAGGACTGTTTGAAACTCTTCTTTATAGCTGGCCAAGTGACGCGGGATCAAGCCACGTTTTTCTCCACGAAACTTCGCTACCAAGAGGTTTTCCGCTACTGTCATGCGAGGTGCCGTTCCCATTTTAGGATCTTGAAAGACCCGTGATAGGTATTTGGCTCTCTTTTCAGGAGAATAGTTGGTTACATCTTCCCCTAGAATATAAATCTTCCCACTGCTCACCGGAAGCGTCCCAGCAATGGTATTAAATAGGGTTGATTTTCCAGCTCCATTGCCCCCCAAAATCGTGATAAAATCATGCTCTCGAATTTCCAAGGAAACATCATCCAGAATGACTTTTTCTTCGTTCATCCCATTGCTCACGGCTTTGGTTACATTTTTTAATTCTACAATTGCTGTCATTTACTGAGTTTCGCTCCTTTCATGATTTTTCCCTTAAAGGTTGGAATCATCAGGCAGATAGCCAAGATCAAGGCACTGAAGATTCGAATATAGCTGGTATTGATGCCAAGCGCAATCACGGCCCAAATCAAAAATTGGTAGGCGATCGATCCGATCGCAATACTGAGCAAGCGCTCTGTCAAGGTGACATTTGAAAAGAGCACCTCTCCAATAATAAGGCTGGCAAGCCCAATAACGATGACACCAATCCCACGTGAAGCATCCGCATAGCCTTCTTGCTGGGCCATCAGTGCACCAGAAAGAGCAATAATCCCATTTGAAATGACCAAGCCCATCAATTCCATCCGGTCGGTGTTGATCCCAAAGCTCTTGGCCATATCTGGATTGTCCCCTGTCGCAATATAGGCTTGACCCAAGCGTGTATCCAAGAAGAAGATCAAACCAAGGATCACAAGCGTTACGAAAATCAAACCAATCAGAATCTCATTGAACCCACTGGCAAAAGGAAGAAATTCCTGTAATTTTTTATAGCCCAAAAGTCCCAAATTAGCCCGCTGCATGACAAATAGAATGACCGAGTTACAAGATGTCATCACGAGGATCCCTGACAAGAGTGTCGGGATTCTTCCTTTTGTGTAGAGAAGACCCGTCGCAAGTCCCGCCAAACACCCTGCACCAATAGCAGCCAGCGTCGCAAGGAGCGGGTTGACCCCTTTAGTAATCAAGGTCACCGCCACCGCTCCTCCAAGCGGGAAGGAGCCTTCTGTCGTCATATCTGGAAAATCTAGAATTCGGAACGTCATAAAGATTCCTAACCCTAAAATGGCCCAAATCAAACCTTGTGAAACAATTGAATTAATCATAGTTTCTCCCTTCGATAATAGTAGTTTAATTGTATCATAAATATGGAAGAGAACCTATAGGAAATTCACAATATTTCTTGGATCACCAGCTTTTTAAAAATAAAATGGAACCCTCCTGATTATATGGAGCAGGAGGGTTCTATAAGCTTTTATAATTATGCAAAAAAGAAACCTGTGTTTGTTTCACAAGTCTGGTCTTACTAGGGTAACTGACGACAATAAGGGTGTGAAGTACTACCACTCCAAACCCTACTGTATCCCAATTCAAAGTGGATTCATTCCCCTTGTTGCCGGCAGTTTGAAAGATCAAATTGCTTTACTAGTATACTGTTTTCTCTACTTCAAGTCAATGGAATTTTACTGAAACTAGTAACCGAATGAAATGAATATATAGAATTTTACTGAAACTTTTTCATCACATTTATGCATGTTTTTCTAAGTTTCCAATACCAAACAAAGAGGCCTTGCTCTTTCGAGCAAAGCCTCTTCCTGTTGGATCTAAAATTGTCACCTCATCAACAAGTTTGCTGATGTCACCTCAATTTTAGTCTTCGCGTTTTTTGCGTTTTGCAAGTCCCGCAAGGCCAACCATACCAAGTGCAGCACCTAACAATGCAGCAGATGCTGATTGTTCTTCACCAGTTTCAGGAAGTGCTGGAGCTGGAGGAGTTGTAGGTGTTGGTGGCGTTGGTGGTGTTGGCGGTGTTGTTGGTGGTGTTGGTGGTGTTGGTGGTGTTGGTGGCGTTGTCGGCGGTGTTGTCGGTGGTGTATTCGGTGGTGTTGTTGGCGGTGTTGTTGGCGGAATAACAGTGTTGTTAAACTCTGTATCTTCTGGCAACTGAGTAATAGCCGTCAATACTTTACCGTCTTTGTTAATCATAATACCCACAGTGGCAACCATCTTATCGTATTCGATGCTAGAATCTGTGCCACGGATTTCTTCTACATGGTAGAGATGAGTTCCTTCTTCACCACGTTTGAATTCAAGATTTGAGAAGGTGATCTTACCAGCCGCATCATTGGTTACGGTTTCGATCACATTTCCTTTTTCGTCCTTAAGAACGAAGCTGAATTCACCAGCCTTCAATGCACGACCTTCCAATTTCTTAGTGAATTGGAATTGAACCTTAACTGGAATGTTGACTACACGTTTTTCAGTTGGTTTTTCTGGTTTTTCTACAGTCTTCTTAGTTGGATCGTATTGGTGTACGATTTGTGAAGCTGTATTTTCAATGTCCACACCATCTTGAGCAGATTGTTTAATTTCTGCAGGAATTTCAAACTTGTAGTAACGTCCAAAGGCCAACTTAGTTGTGTCGATAACTTGTGTATTTTCTGCGTCTCCAAGTGACTTAGTCAAGTCTGCTTTAGATGTTGCAGTAATCACACCGTTTTCAACCTTGATATCAAACTTAGCTGTTACATCTTCTCCTGTTACAGAGTCGTATGCCTTAATATCAGCTCCGTTGACAGTCAAGTTTGCACTGTCATATTTATCTGTCACACCAACAGATTGAATATTGTGTGCTTCAGTGAATTTAGTTGTATCCAACCATACTTGGTAGTATACTTTATCACCTTTCTTGAGTGTCTTCGTATTGATATTTTGAGCTTCGTTGTTATCAGTCTTATCAACGTAAGGATTTGCATTTGTGTCCGCAACCTTATCCTTCAACTCTTTATCATCGTCGAGAAGTTTCACACCTGTAAGATCGAATTTAGATTCGTTCAAGATGTATTTCTCTGGGTTGAATTCTGGAGTTTCAGGTGGGCGAACAGTGTTATTGAATTCTTTGTCTGATGGATCCGTTACCTTAGTAAGGAGAGCTTTCGCTGTTCCATCATGAGAAACTTTAACTGTCACAACTGCTTTCATCGTGTCATAAGTAACGGTTGTATCAGTTCCTTTGACTTCTTCTACAGTGTAGTTGTAAGTTCCTTCTTGACCTTTCTTGAATTCAAGAGCTGAGAACTTAACGTTACCAGATGCATCGTTCTTCACAGTTTCAAGAGTCTTACCATCTTTATCCTTAAGAACGAAGCTGAATTCGTTAGCTTTAAGCTCACGGCCTTCCAAACGTTTCGTGAAGTTGAATTCTACTGAAACAGGGATGTTCACAACACGTTTTTCAGTTGGTTTGTTTGGTTTCTTCACTGTCTTGCTTGTTGGATCGTATTGGTGAACGATTTGAGCTGCAGTGTTTTCAATATCCGCACCACCCTTAACAGTATCTTTCACTGTTGCTGGGATGTCGAACTTGTAGTAACGTCCAAACGCAAACTTAGTTGTGTCGATCACTGGAGTATTTTCTGCGTCTCCAAGTGACTTAGTCAAGTCCGCTTTAGAAGTTGCAGAGATCACACCGTTTTCAACCTTGATATCAAATTTAGCAGTCACATCTTCGCCTGTTACAGAGTCGTAAGCTTTGATGTTTGCAACATTGATGTCAAGCTTGTCTTCTTCGTAGTCATCAGTAACACCAACAGATTGGATGTTGTGCGCTTCAGTGAACTTAGTTGTATCCAACCATACTTGGTAAACAACCTTATCGCCACGTTTCACAGTCTTAGTATTGATGTTTGCTGCTTCATTATTGTCAGCCTTATCAGCGTAAGGATTTGCGTTTGTTTCCGCAACCTTGTCTGCCAATTCTTTATCATCATCAAGAAGTGATTTACCAGTAAGGTCGAATTTCTCAGCGTTCAAGATGTATTTCTCTGGGTTGAACTCTGGAGTTTCTGGAGGAGTCACCTTGTTGTTAAATTCTTTGTCCGCAATGTCGCCAACTTTCGCGATCAGAACTTTAGCTTTTCCGTCGTGTGAAACTGTGACTGTTACATTCGCTTTCATAGTGTCGTATGTAACGGTTGCGTCAGATCCTTTAACT
>NZ_JARQVW010000018.1:0-43485 GCF_029589235.1 Streptococcus taoyuanensis | reverse complement strand
ACAGCCCTACTCAACTGTGCGGAGGTGGGACGACGAAATCGAATTCTAACGAATTACCGATTTCTGTCCCACTCTCTATTTTTCAATGATGACAGGGCCATCTGGTGTCCCTACAATCACTTTTGAAATCATGTTCAAGAATAAACCGTGCTCGACAACCCCGACGGTGTGATCCAATTCATTGGCTAGAGCTTCTGCATCCTCGATCACCTTGAGATCCAAGTCAATGATAAAGTTGCCTTGGTCGGTGACAAAACGTTGATCATCCGCGAGACGGAAAGCAGGATGGTAACCCTTTTGCTCAAAGTGCCGGAAGAGATTTTCAGCTCCGTATTGCACTACTTCCACTGGAAGTTTGAAAGCCCCAAGAGTTGCGACTTGTTTGGATTCATCCACAATCCAAATGCAATCTTTTGAATTGGTTGCGACGATTTTTTCCATGAGGAGAGCCCCACCGCCACCTTTGATCCCGTTCAATTGAGGATCCACTTCATCTGCGCCATCCACTGTCACATCGACCACTTCGACATCGTCGATAGCCTTGAGCGGGATGCCTAAACTTTCAGCCTGATCATAGGTCACACTCGACGTTGTGACAGCTGTGATCTGCAAGCCTTCTTCTTTGATGCGACGACCCAATTCAGCCACAAAATAATAAGCAGTTGACCCTGTACCGAGACCGACAATCATGCCGTCTTTGACAAACTCAGCCGCCTTAATTCCTACCTGTTCTTTTAGGTTTACCATCATAGACCTCCTTTTATATTCTATTACAGTATAGCATATTCTGAAAGAGATTTCACTAATTATTTGAAAACCTTTCCATCTTTTAGTTCTAAAAGCAAAACCTTGCCCGTCCGCTGACTTTACGATAGAATAGAGATGAATCTACAGGAAAAGAGAAATGACATGATTACTAAAGAATTTGATACCATTGCTGCCATCTCGACCCCTCTTGGTGAGGGGGCTATCGGGATCGTCCGCTTGAGCGGGACAGACAGCTTTGCCATTGCGCAAAAGATCTTCAAAGGGAAAGATTTGAACAGCGTTTCTAGCCACACCCTCAACTACGGTCATATCGTAGATCCAGATAAGGACGAGATTCTCGACGAAGTCATGGTGGGAGCCATGCGCTCGCCGAAGACCTTCACCCGCGAGGACATTATCGAGATCAATACCCACGGCGGGATTGCGGTGACAAATGAAATCCTGCAATTAGTCATCCGTGAAGGAGCTCGATTAGCTGAGCCTGGGGAATTTACCAAGCGGGCCTTTCTGAACGGTCGGGTCGATTTAACCCAAGCCGAAGCTGTCATGGACATTATCCGCGCCAAGACCGACAAGGCTATGAATATTGCAGTCAAACAGTTGGACGGATCCCTATCTGATCTGATCAACAATACCCGCCAAGAGATACTCAATACCCTGGCCCAGGTCGAAGTCAATATCGACTATCCTGAGTACGATGATGTCGAAGAAGCAACCACTGAGATCATCCGTGAAAAGACCAGTGAATTTGAAGCACTCTTGACCAACCTCCTCAAGACTGCCCGTCGTGGCAAGATCTTGCGTGAAGGGATCTCTACTGCTATCATCGGTCGTCCAAACGTCGGCAAGTCTAGCCTCCTCAATAATCTTCTTCGCGAAGAAAAAGCCATTGTTACCGATATCGAAGGAACCACTCGTGACGTTATCGAGGAATACGTCAACATCAACGGGGTTCCCCTCAAACTGGTCGATACGGCTGGGATCCGGGAAACCGAAGACATCGTTGAGAAAATTGGTGTAGAACGTTCGAAAAAAGCCCTCAAGGAAGCTGATTTGGTTCTTCTGGTTCTCAATGCTAGCGAGCGCTTGACCGATCAAGACCGCCAACTCCTTGAAATCTCTCAAGACAGCAACCGCATCATCCTCCTCAACAAGGTCGACCTCCCAGAGAAGATCGAAATCGACCAACTGCCGGAAGATCATATCAAGATTTCCGTCCTGAAAAACCAAAACATCGATCAAATTGAAGACCGGATCAACGCCCTCTTCTTCGAAAATGCTGGGCTGGTTGAGCAAGATGCGACTTATCTTTCTAATGCTCGTCACATCTCTCTCATCGAAAAAGCTGTTGAAAGCCTGCAAGCGGTCAACGAAGGCTTGGCCCTCGGTATGCCGGTAGACCTGCTTCAAGTCGACCTCACCCGCACCTGGGAAATCCTCGGAGAAATCACAGGGGATGCCGCTCCAGATGAGCTCATCACCCAACTCTTCAGCCAGTTCTGTCTTGGTAAATAAATCCATTTTAAGATCCTATACTCTTAGAGACTTTCCTTAGGTGAGTACGGACGTCAGCGAACTTCGAAGAAGTTCCATGACTTAGTTTTGAATCTAACGTTTCAAAACTCCCGAGTGCTTGAAACAACAATGTTTCAAGCACTTTTCTCACGGCGGAAAGTCTCAAATACTTCTTTCAAAATTGAATTTAGTTTACAGTTATAGGATCACCCAGTTTATACAAAAGTATGTCCAAAATAACAAAAATGCGTATGTTTGCACACATACGCATTTTTTGTTCTTATTTTGCTTGTTCTAATCGCTCGACGGTCTGATAAGCTTGGTAGATCAGGAAGAGCCCAGTAGCATTCAAGATTGGAATCGCAATCGGCAACTCGGTCACGATTTGTGAGAAAGGTGAATTGCCAACAAAATGGAGTCCAAACCCAGCTACTAAATATCCCCAGCCTGCTAGACGTAAATCCTTGCGTCCTCTGCTTGCTTGGACAATCAGGAAGAGCCCCAGCATGACAAGACCTGTGTAGACCCAGTGAGACATGGGCGCATTGGCCACACGGCCGAGAATCCCTGACACCGTGTAAGAGAAACCTCCCGGCAGGTCCTGACGGATATAGGCAAAGTCCTCGACGATCTGGAAACCAAGACCAGAGGCAATCGCCAAGAGGAAGATCGACTTGATGCGACGAACACTGAACAAATAGAGGACAAAGAAGATCGGAATCAACTTAAAGGGTTCCTCAAAGAGAGGCGCAGCGATGGCACTCTCGTACTGGTTCCAAAAGTCGCTATTTGGAGCGATCGCTTGAATCATATCATGGAAATAAGTATTGGCAAAGCTAGACAACCAACCGGCAACAAAGCCCCCACCTAATACAGAAAATAGAACCGGTACCCAAGACAACTTCCACTTCTTGGCAAAATGAAAGAGAGCCCAAACAGCAGGAAGTGCATAGACCAAAAGGATCAAGGACGAAAGTCCCGCAATCCCGTACTGGCTGCCAGACATCCAGCCTTCTGTCAGTGACTGGGTCTCATAGGCTAGGCCGATCGCTAGCAAGAGTAAATAGAGAAACAAAATCGATTTGCGTTTCATAAAAGACCTTTCTAAAGTGAAATGAAAAAGGCTGGAAGCCCAGTCTTTTTTCTGTGTTTCTATTGTATCAGGATCAGCTTAAAAAAACAATAAATGTGGATTAGTGAGAAAAATGTAAACGTTGATGGCGACAAATGGTTGACTAAATTTAGTTACTTAATCACCAGCGCTCCATTTTCCTCCGTTGCCAAGAGCTTCTCATCTTTATCATATATTTTAAGTTTTATACTGCTTGGTGTGTTTTGAGTTGCATTGTATTGCTTTACTATCTCTTCTTTTAGATCAAAAAGCGTCTTACAATAATCTTTTGGATTTATATTTGCTAAAGATAGCATATTTTCTGATACAGAGAAGACAAGGATCACATACTCTTCATTATAATACACTTTCGCCATCTCAATTTCGCCATTGATTTGATTTTGAAGCATATAAGCAAATACTACATTAGTTTTTTCATTTCCAACCAATGAGGTAGGGGCTTGATTCATCCCTTTGACCACTGATTCTTTACTTTCCTTTGTAGAATCTTTTACATTCTGTTCAGTAGACTGCTCTTTTTTGTCTTCATTCTTCACTTCTTTTTGCGCGCACGAAGACAGAAATAGCGAGAGGATGGTCATTGTTGCAAACATAGTTTTTTTCATAGATTTTCTCCTTTTATTTTTACAAGTAGAAAACGACCTGTAATTGACCAAAATTGCATAAGCTTCCTGTAAAAGATATACCAAACCTTTAATCTGATAACCTAATAGGTCATTAGATCTTTAATAGTTTAAAAAATTTTTATCTAATATTATTCTACCATAATCTCCCTTACTTCAGTACTGCAAGAATCTGGCGAATCATGTCTGGATCCCCATCTGGCAAAGTCACCGTTTCAGCATGGTCCAAGATCCCTTGAGTAAATTGCGTCATAAACTCCTCACTATTGAGCTCATCTGCAGACTGTTGCCAATGACTCGGAACAGGATAGATCGTTACCGTCCCATCACCGTTTGATGCGTAAGTCACATGTCCTTCTGCAGAAATAGGAGTAAACAACTGACGAACATCTTTAGGATAATCAACTCCTAGCCCACCAAAGTAAATTTTTGTACCAGCACTCTTTTCATTAATACTCAATTCTGTCGGTACAGACTTGATCACATAAGCCCAGACACGCGCAGCTTCGACCTGAGCATCGGTGTAGCCTGGATAATCATTCTGATCCGCCTTCTTCGAAGATTTAACCTCGCTATCCGATCGAGTATTCCACTTCTTGGCCTTACTCGTCTTAGACGTACTACTGCTATCCTCGGTATCTACTTGTTCCCGATCTTTGGGTTGCTCTTTCTTACGATAGTAGAAATTGTCATCATCGCCATAAGCCGGTGACTGACCAGCCCAGATCCGATCCTTGGACTTATCTGAAGCATCGTCCTTGCCAGCTTTCTGACCTTTTGGAAGGAGCAAGAGACCGTAGCCTCCAACACCCGACTTGGCACTGACCGTCATCTCAGCAATCTGGTCCTTCTGCTTAAAGCTCGATGCATCAAGTTCAACGTCCTCACTGACCAAGCCTTTGTCATCAAAAAACAACTCATTGCCACGACCATCAACCCAAGTCCCCTTGATACTCGAGTAGTCCTTAGCCTTGATCGCTTTCAAGTCCATGCCAGACTGCTTCTTTTCCGAAGTGCTGGTCTGCTTGGTGTCCGAGCTCTTAGGCGTTACCGTCCTCTGAGGACGACCACACGAAGCCAAAACCAAAGCAGAAAGCACAATCACAAAACCTTTTTTCATATCAATCTCCCTTCACATACCTATTATTTTAGAGAAATAAGAAAGGAGAGTCAAAGAAAAAGTGGAGGGGGCATAAAAGTCTGTAAAATTATTATTTGAATTTCTAAAGAAATAGAAGCTCAATGTATCGAGCTCCTAGACCTTCATTTTTTGTTTTTCTTGTTTTGGGATCATTCTAAAGAACACAGCTCTAAAACAAGGAAACATTGATACTATCAACTCCACACATCCTACATAGACAGTTTCCCTTATTTTTTTAATATGCTTCAAAACTATATCTTGTACAAATTATTTAATCTTTCTAACTCTAATACACTCATAGATACTTCTACTCCAGTAACTACCCCCTTACTATAAATAATTCCACAAGTAAATACAATCCTCTCCTGACTCAAAATATTTGACAATATTACAAAAGATTCCAAAACATAATCCTCTATAGTAATAAAACAATTATTTTCATCTTTGAAAAACTCTATAAATCCAATATCCTTACACTTATCACGAAAATGAAACCTAAGTGATCTTAAAAAAGAATCAAAAAACACATCGTTTCCCATAGAAAACCCTTTCATTTTTAAAAACATTCTGATATAATCATACAAAAAATAAAGGAGAACTACAATGAAAAAAGTAATTATTTTTATCTTGTTAATCCTCTTAATCCTCTTATTAATCTTTTCTATTGTTGCAATTCTTATATACAACATGTTTTAAAAAATAAATGACCAGCCTCCTGTAGAGTACAGAAAACTGGTCGCATAAGAGGACTTTCTCTTGTTCCATTATTGGGGTGCAGTTACTAAACATGCTAAGTTTTTTTGCGTGAAGATATATCAAAACTTTTTAAACCAATTCTTGATATACTCTAAGCATATATCCAGTAAGAATTTGATAAATAATAATACAATTCCAATCTTCACAAACATGTAATATTTAAATGTGTCATCAAATGAATGCACACGGATCGGAAAGGTGAAGATATTAGACGGATTGATAAGAAAATATAGTGAGATACAAATAGATAAAACCAACGCCACTATAAAAATTTTTTTATGTAATTGCATTTTTTACCTTACCCTTTCTTGTTTTACAACATTAAATACCAATTTTATATAGCCTGATTAATTCTTTCGTTCCCCTTTCTAACAGGCTATTTTATAGTTTTCTACACCTTAATCATATACCAATTTCAAAATAATTCAAGTCTGTTTTTCTAATAATTTTAATGGTATAATAATAAAGTTGGAGTGATAAATAAAAACTCAGAAACTATCCCAACAAACTCTATAAATTAGATACGATAAAAAAATCTATTCTGCTGATTTTTTTAACTATTCGGTAAAATTCTCGAAATTTTGCTACCGAATAATTATTTTTTTGCATAAAATGTTAAAAAATCATGCTGAGATAGTCATTCTGGGCTATTTTCAGATTAAAGTACGGACAATCTACCACTAAAAATCCCTACAGCGTAAGTGGTTTGCGCTGTTTTTCTGTTCATTACAAAACTTTCGGAAAAAGATCAATTTTTCGGAAAAATATTTTCCTAAAAGAAAGTATTTTTTCGAAATCTCTTGGCACCCTTTCATAACCAAAAAACGTTTTGAGCTAATCATTGTCAATTATGTACTTTATTTAAGTGAAAACTAAAAATTTTTCAATTGTACATTCATATAAAAACACGGCTCATGAATCATAGCCGTGTTATATTTTACTTAAGCTATTTAGCTAGTTCTCTTAGTTAATATTTACTTCCCTTTTATTTGCTTTAAGTCATTTATCTCTTTTAGAATACTAAAAATATAGACACTAAATAGAACTACACCAAAAAAAGATAAAACAAAGAAACCTAACGTAAGTATTTCGCCTATAACAGCTAGTACTCCAAGGGAAAAAATACCGATAGCCATTATGGAAATTATGAGGATAAACCACAAGTAAATCATGTAAAACTTATAAAGATAGCAAAAGGACTTATTTTTTTGTTTAGGCTTATCCTTCCAATTTAAATAAAAGAAATAAGGTATATAAATAATTAAAATAAATAGAAATTCCATTTCTAGCACAACCTCTTATCTTATCACCCTTAATCAAATACATGATTTATAGCATATTAAAACTTTTTATTTAGGCAAATTAATAGCAAAATCTAAATGTCAAATCATTTATTAATCAATTCCTCAATTTCCTTTACCCCTTCAAACTCTCCAACACTTTCGAAAAGTTCTATAGCTCGTTTAAAATGTCTGTTGGATAATTCCGTATCTTTCAAGGCTAAATAGATTTCACCTAACCCTCTATAGCTACAAGCTTGAGAAATCACATCATCAGTCTCTAAAGATTGTTCCAATGACAGATTCATGAATGTAAGAGCTTCATGAAGGTTGTTTAATTTAAATCTCACATAGCCTTGTTCGTAGTTATTCACAGCTTTCTTTAGATTATCGTTTGGAAAATACTCTTCAACTATCTTCTCTTCGTCTTCAATGAGTTTTAAAGCCTTATGAAAATCACCCTGATCTCTGTAGATCATAGCTAATTGATGTAAGCCAATATGTTCATTTTCTTTATCTTCATTTTGTCGAGCTAATAAAATGTATTTCTCAAAGATATGGGTACACGAGGCATAGTCTTTTTCTGCCAATAATAAATACCCCATTAGATTTAAAAGGCTAAAATCTGTACAGGTATCAATGGAAAAATCTTGTTCAACCAACTTTTTAGCTTCTAATATATTTCCTTCTAGGAACAAGTCCCAAGCTACATCGATTTTAGAGACCATCTATTTCCCCCTTCAACTATAAACAACCTTCATAAAATAAAATCACTCAACAAGAATATACTAAATCCTACCTTTACAGATTTAATCCACTAAACTAAAGTATAGCAAAAAGCCCAAATAACTACTATTTGGGAAAAATGTTACTTAGTTTCTTTTTAAACGAGCAATGAGTAACTTAATAAGATAAGCTAGAACTACAAGTGCTACTACGCGTGATAATAGATAGAAAATAGAATAAACAAAATAGATTTGCATATCTGACACCTCCTAAATAAAAGAGATTAACCATCTTGTCCTCAATATTATTGTACTCCCGTTTGAAAGCGGTGTCAAATGTTGTGATAAATAGTATAGACATCTGGAATAAATTTAAAGCCTATAAAAATCAAAATAAATCAATCTGTTTCATTTTGAAATCCTTTAACGATTGTAAAATATATCCTATTTTAGAAGAGGTACGTATGAAGTTATCAATTTAGATAATGTCAAAGCAAGAGAGAAATATAATGAGTAAACATAAATACAATATTTTTTACATTTTTTAATATACTTTTATTAGTATAATTGATAAAATCTTAATTAACAAAAATTATGGCTTATCTAATATTCCAATTACCTTACAACACAGGTTCATTGAATAGGATTAGATAATCGAAGCAATGTTGAAACGAATGGAGGGGGTTAATATTAAGAATTTAATAAGTGATCAAATGTCTAATAGACAAATCATCAAAGACTTTATTAGTAGTTTTATTAGTTCTTTAAGTGGAAAAGCTTTTAATTTTGCTTTAGGATTAATGTTACTGGACCAAACAAAATCGGCAATGAGTTTTGGAATCAATATGATCATCTATCCTTTAGTTAGTTTGATTTTCTTGGTTCCAATCGGTAATTTAGTAGACCGATACCGTCATAAAAAGATCTTAATTTATAATTTTATCTTTAGGCTTATAATCTTTCTTCTGTTTTATGCTTTTTATTTTTTAACGAATTCATCTACTATCTTATACCTCGTAATCCCGTTTGTCATACTCCACTCTATTACAGTTAACATCAATGATACTTGTTATTCAGCCTCTATCCACGAGTTAGTAAATGATACAAAAATTCAACGATTAAGCTCTGTTACACAAACCGCTATTGCTATCGCAACCATGCTTTCCCCAGCTATTGGAGTCATTTTTTATAATTGGTTAGGCTTCTCAGGCTTTATTCTTATAGAGATCATTGCAAATCTCCTTTCTTTAGGTGTCTTACTTACCATGAAATTCTTTTATGAACACGAAGAGCAAGAAGCTAAGATTAAACAGAATGAAAAGCATCAACACGGGGTCAAAGAAATTATCCAATTTTTAAAAGAAAATCAGATTGTAAAATATATTATTCTTGTTAGTGTTGTACTGAATTTTTTCTATACTTCCATTAGCATTGGAGTGCCATTTGTAGTCAAAGAGCAACTCTTATTAGATAATGCAACAGTAGGTATCCTAGAAACAATGTCTGCAGTTGGAATGTTATTAGCCAGTGTGTCTATGTCACTATTGCCAGACAAAAAAGAAAATAATACACTTCTTTCTAATAGAATTCGCATTCCACTTTTTCTTCTAACCATCGCTATCGTTGGTTTGGGTATTACATTTGCAACTACTAACACCCAAGTGATTATTTCTTCCGTTGGCGGTTTATTTATGGGAATTATAGCATTTACTCTTGTTATTCTAAATATTGTCGTCATGACCTATCTTCAAAGTAGTATTGAAACAAATTATTTAGGAAGAGTAATGAGTACTTTGTTCACACTAAATACGTCTATCATGCCGATAGGTACCATTGTATTTACTTATCTATTTCAAAAGGACATAAACGGAGGTCTGATATTCATATTTGGAGGTGTTTCTCTCCTGATCTATACCATGATAATGTTACCTCGAATATATAGAATACTCCAAAAAGAACACATTTATTGACATTGAAACAAAAGCAGTACTAAAACGTAAAACGAAAAAGACAAGGATAAAACACCTTGTCTTTTTTTAAATACTAACAATGGGACTTTTTTCATAATTTAGCACCTTTTTAGTAACCTGTTCAAGATACGGATGTATAGTCCAGATAAAGACAATACAAATTAGATTACGTCTATCTATTTACTTACCTTTTATTTGCTTTAATTCCTTTATCTCTTTTAGAATACTAAAAATATATAAACTAAATAGAATTACACCTAAGGAAAGTCTCGAAAGAGGAATTTCTATTCAATTTGAAAATCCCTCATGTTCGAAAAAATATGTCCCCTGCCGGAATCGAACCAGCAACTACTCCTTAGGAGGGAGTTGTTATATCCATTGAACTAAGGGGACCTATAAAAAAAGAAGCGAGATCACTCCCGCCTCCTTGTTCGTCTTAACGACGGATTTCTTTAATACGAGCTGCTTTACCTTGCAATGCACGAAGGTAATACAATTTCGCACGACGTACTTTACCGTAACGTACAACTTCAATCTTTTCTACACGTGGAGTGTGTACTGGGAATGTACGTTCAACACCGACACCGTTAGAGATTTTACGAACAGTGTACATTTCAGTGTGTCCTTGACCTTTACGAGCGATAACTACGCCTTCAAAGATCTGGATACGTTCACGAGATCCTTCGACAACTTTCGCGTGTACACGAACAGTGTCACCAGGACGGAATGCAGGGATATCAGTACGAAGTTGACCTTCAGTCAAGCTTTGGATTAATGGATTCATTTTATTCTCCTATCTTCGTCAATCTTGAGGGACCTCCCTCAGCGGATAAACTGTATTTTTGTGCTTCCATTACGCACAGAAACTATCATATCAGATAATTTCAGGTTTGTAAAGCTCTTTTCTCTACTTTTTCGCAACTTTTTGACCGGAATAAATGCTCCACTCTTTTGGTAGGCAATAGGCGATGGCACAAGCAATGACAAAGAAAGGAAGATTGGCATAGCCAAAGACTTCTCCTCCGATCAAGACCGGTGCGAGCAAGGTCGTCGTCGCACTGCCAAAGACACTGGCATAACCAATAGCGGCCACGACTAAGACTGGTAACCCTAGCATAGGAGCGAGAAAGACTCCAAGCGTAGCCCCGATCGCAAAGAGCGGTGTCACTTCTCCTCCTTGGTAACCAGCTGAAATCGTCACCACGGTAAAGAGGAGCTTCAAGATCCAGTCATAACTCTGCGCACTGCCCTGATGAAAAGCCACATCAATCAGATTGGTTCCAAGTCCACTGTATGTTCCGACCTTGGTCAGCTGGAGGGTCAAGAGGACCAAGCTAAGTCCAGCCCCTATAAGGGAAATCCGGATATAGGGATTAGGCAAGACTTGAGCGACTGCTTTCTTCAACCAAGAAAGGCTAACTGCAAAGAGTTTCCCAGCGAGTCCAAAAGCTAGGCCAAGTAGAGCGACTTTGATCAAGGTCTCTGGTGTCCAGCTCAGCGTTTCTCTTAGTGGCACAGCAAATTTCTCCAAACCAAGGGCGTGAGAGGTGAAGCTCGCCACGATCGAGGCGACGAGGGCAGGATAGAGAGCCACCAACTGCAACTCCCCAACCGTCAAGACTTCAAGGGCAAAGAAGGTTGCTGCGAGTGGCGTCTGAAAGAGCCCCGCAAAACCAGCTGCCATCCCAGTCATGAGAAAGATACGTGAAGCATCTGGAATCTTAATATGACGGGCAAAACGATGCGAAAGGGTCGCTCCGATCTGGACCGCTACGCCTTCCCGACCGACCGAACCACCAAAGAGGTGGCTCATCCAGGTCGTCAGCATGATCAAAGGCACCAAGACCAAGGGGATTTTCTCCTCACGCGCGTGTCCAACATCAAAGATCAGGCCCATTCCTTTTGAAGCCTTGCCACCAAAACGTTTATAAAGATAAACGATGACAAGCCCCGCTATGGCCAGAAAAAGAATCAAGGGCCAATGCTGGCTTCGAAAATCTCCTATCAGGAGAAGACCTTGACCAAAAATCATATCAATAGCACCAACCAAGAGTCCAATGAAAAGCGCCATCCCTGTTAGGACCACATACTGTTGTGCTTTTTGCTTGATAGATAGACTAGTCACGCGCCCTCACCTCCTCTTGGAAGTCTCTCGAGCGCTTCATCATATCTTGAAACTGAGCTTGAATGGTCGCCCGATACTGCTCATCCGTCACGAGAGAGCCAACTTTCTCAAGTACCTCTCTTTCCCTTCCTTGATCGAGCACAGGTATCCCCTGCTGCTCCTTATATTCTACAATCTGACCGACACAGACCATCCGTCTTTCCAGCAAGGCTACAAGCTCTTGATCGATTTGGTCAATGTCCTTACGAATCTGATCTAAATCCATGTGTCTCCTCTTTATTTTGGATATAAATCGAGGCTGAAATCCATCGATCCAACCTCTTTGTCATTAATTTGCTTTTGCTACGAGTTCTTCTGCAAAGGCTTCTAATTTTTCAATGTCTTCGTCTTCTGCAGACAAATCAACTTTGACACACTCAGAACCTTTTTCAGCACCAGTCGCAGCGAAGCAACGGTCGAAATCATCAACTGCTTTACAGAATTCATCGTAGAAGGTATCACCTGATCCTACCACACCGTAAAGTTTGCCTTTGAGATCAAGGCCAGCCAAATCTTCGTAGAAATCTTGGATCTCATCTGGAAGCTCTCCATCACCGTAAGTATAAGTCGCTACCACTGCGATATCCGCATCAAGGAAGTCCTCCGCATCCACAGTTGTACACTCATCCACATCTACTTCGACACCAAGATCACGGAATTTGTCCGCTACGATATCAGCAATTTCTTCAGTATTTCCAGTCATACTAGCAAAAACAATCTTCGCTACAGTCATAATTTCCTCCCAAAAGCTATTTCCCGTATTATACCACTTTTTCAAGCATTTTGCACGAAACCTTTCCCGATAAGCTGAAAGAAGGGACACGTTTCAAGAATTTGGACCGATTCAACCTAATCACCCTCATTTTCTTCTTGAATTGCTTTAATAGTTCAATTATTATCTGTTTTCCTTCTCCAACTCGTACTCCTCTTTAATATCTTTAATACGCTGGATTTCTTCATCTAGTTTTTTATTAAATTCAGATTCAGTCTTATATGGATATGAAAAACGGCTCCAGGTATACCACTTCAACCCATCTTTACCTTTAAAATACCATTCAAGTTTGATCGGTAAATAATCTTGATTATAGGTGATCCGAACTTTGGAAAATTGATTCTTTTCATTTAAAACTTTGGCTTCAAAATCAGGTGTCTTCCCTTCCTTCACTAGAGATTTAGTAATCAACGATTTCGGATCTCGCTCAATAACAAAGTTTGATTTTTCGATCTCTTCTCTCGAAACTTTTAAGTTCAAAATTGCGGAAGTAATATTTCGGTATAAGTCTCTATGATACCTATCGGATGGTTTTTCGTCCGAATAACTGCCATATTTTTTCCCATTTTTTACTACTACTTGAGTTTTACTATAAGAATTATTGCTCCTCAAGTCATAGCCATTCTCAAAATAAGATCGATATAAATTTTCATCGCCCGAATCATCCACAACAATAAACCGCTGTTGTTCTAATATCGATTTTGAATTTTCTTGAATCTTGCCTCTGCGGAATGCAATGAAAACACCAGCAACAACTACTAGAGACAAAGCAACTAGAAAGACTTTCGAACTGAATCCTCTCTGTTTAATTTCTTTCATCATATCCATCACATTCTAGCAAAATATACATCCAAAGTGAAGTGTTAAACTATTCAAAAAGCTGAGACATATGTAAGCTCAGCTTTATCTCAAAACTAGGTTAATCTCCCTCATTTTCCTCTTGAATTTCTTTAATATTTTCAATTTCTTCATCCAGCTTTTTATCAAAATCAGACTTATTTTTGAAGGGATACGAATAGGTGCGCCAAGTGTACCATTTTAGTCCTTCTTCACCCTTATAGTACCACTCAATTTTTGTTGGTAGAAATTCTTTGTTGTAGGTGATACGGACTTTGGAAAACTGACTATCCTTGATAGAATATCTACCTTCAAATTCAGGCGGATGTTTTTCTTCTAATAATTTTTTATTGATGAATGAATCAGTTGAACGAGTGATTTGATAGTTGGAATCTTTTATATCTTTAATATTAATTTGGTGATTTAAAAGTGCTGAAGTGAGCTCAATATCTAAAGCTCTTTTATAATACTCCGCAGCACTATATTCCTGACTACCACCATACAATTTATTATTTTTTATTGCAGCTCCATGGTAATAAAAAAAATCTTTTTCTTTTAAATCAAAACCTGCACTGATTGATAATTTTTTATCATTATCTGAAATACTTTGAGTCTCAATATAACGTTTATTTATTAATATTGAATGAGTATCACTTATGCTCTTTGATGTACTCAGGGCTACGAGTATACTTATTATACCCGCGATCGCTAGGCTTAATGCCACTAGCATAACTTTTATATTTATTATACTCTTCCATTTTTTCTTTTTCTGACATTCCTTTTGTATTACGTTGCCATGCTTCATAGTCTTCATGTCCTCCTCCTTTTACAATATCCGCAAATTGACCTACATGAGCAGTTTTTTCATCTGTTTTACCCAAATCATTTTCATAGCGAAATAGTCTTTTTGCTTCAGTTCGAGTAGCTGGCTCAGGAGTACCATCCACATCAAGCATTCCATGTTTTCCTTGATAAATTCCCGAAACATCCGTATTATTACCTTTTGAAGGGCCGTAATTAAATGATTCCGTGTTAGCAATTTCCCTTAATTCATCTTTAAAATAATTATTTGGATTGGAATCATAGCGACCATCTGCTAGTTTATGATTGTCATAGGCATCCCATTGACTGTCAAACTCGCCGGTATCCAAATTCACAATAAATTCCACCATCCGTGCATTGTTTAAATCTTTTCCTTTAGCTGAATTGCCCTGAGGGACTTGAACCTTCATATTATAGGGACGTTTAAAGCCATCTTTTGGATTAAAGCGATTATGGTAGTTAGAGCCAGTTGTGTAATCAAATTCAATATTATTTTCTTTACCATATGCTAACAGTTTTTCGTAATCATTTGCGCCTTCGTAATGATTGCGAATATAGTAAATTGCTTGGCGATCCAGATAATAACGGAAAAAATGAACTTGCTGTCGCAATGCTATTTCTTTTTGACTAATTTTCTTAAGTTCTTCTTTACGTTCTTTATCAGTAAGTTTTTCACCGCTCAATGAATTAAGATGTTTATCACCGAATGCTTTTACAACATCACGTCTGAAATACATGTTGAAATCACCATGTGGTGGTAGATTCTCTGAAATCTTATGCGTTTTGCTTGTCAAATGCATAAACAGATTACCATCCGTTTCTGCACCTAATTGCTTAAGAACCAGTTCAACTTTCGCTTCAGAATCGAGTTTACTACTAGCATACATTTCTGTATAGATATCTGATCCAATCTCCTTGGTTTCTGCATACAAAGCATCTCTCCTTGCATTTAACTCACTGCCTGTCTTGGCATCAGCAGTTCTTTTTGAAACGCCTTTAACATAACCTTTGATGGCATCCTTATCCCAGCCATCTATTTCTTTGAGGTTCACTGATTGTTCACGTAATCCCGTAAGAAATTGGTTATATTCGAACGCTGTTACATCCTTTGGTTTCTTTGGCAAATATTCATTTTCAAACTCTTTATTCTTAATCGTTTCATTTACGAGATCAGACCAGGATAAATCCTTTGGAATAGAATACATTCCAGTATTTGGATTCCACGCTACGTTAATTTGATTGACAGCTATTTGAATAGCTTGGGCTAAGACATCAATTTCCCAGAAGATACTTGGCGATGATGCATTAAACGCTCTGAGTTTATTTAATTTTTCTTGTAGTTTATTTTTAGTAGCTTTAAAAATATTTTCTAATACGTTTAAGCCTTGAATCCTCTGTAATCTCTGCAACCGTTGAAAATCTCCAGCACTAGTCGATTTACTAGCAGCAATTTCATTGATCTCTGCATGAAAGATAGCAATCATCCGATCACACTGTTCAATATCAGAAACCAACTTTTCTTCCTGTAAGTCCTCGTCAGCCACCTCCGAGCGATAGGATGCTGGAAGCTTCTTCACGCTTTCTTGCGTAGCTTCTGCTAAAGCTACACCGGCCTCCTTCAATGGCTGGACAACACTTGTCACAAAGCTTCTAAAAGAGTCGTAAGCTTGGCCAGACAAGCGCGAGGCAGAATTTTCTATTTGAGTTAATGATGTTTCTAGTGATTCATAAGCTTTCAATTGTTGCTCAATCATAGTACCTGTGCTACTAGCTTGGCTATCCAAACTACCGCGATAAACTTCAATTCCCATCGTCACACTCCTTTTCAATCATTAATTTTTTCCGTTCATGATAGATATCATTTAAATCATCTTCGACTTTTCTTTTTTTAATAGCTAATTCATCCAGCTCTTCTAAATAACTATTTGAAATTTTTCGCGATTCATGAAGAAATCCCTCTTGAAGTTGGTCAAAAAAATTTCTAGAGGAAGGATAGGATTCAAATGCATCCCATAAATAACGGTGCGCATCAGAGCTATAGCCCTCAAAGCGGTTCAACTCATCTTCCAGATTTCTTTTTTCTCTTACAATTTCTCTTTCTTTTTGGAAAAGTTGGTCTTCTTGTCTTCTTAATTCCGATAGTTGTTGATCGTGATTCATCTTCCAACTCTCTCAAGCTATTGAATGCTCGCAGCAGTAGCTTCATCCACTGCTGTAAATCCAGTTGAAACGCTTTGCAGGTTGGTCCCGATTGATTCAATCGCCGCTGCAATTTCTTCTGCTTTGGTTTTAGCAGTATCAATGGCTTGATGGGCCGCATCATTACCAGATAGTTTGGTTTGTTCATCTTTCGAAGCCGATGCAACTCCCGAAAGTGCATCTCCACTACTTTTTAAAGAAGCCGCTAACTCTTGTGCCGTTTCAGCATTACTTTTAATTTCAATCATCCTAGTCCCTCCCATACTAAATCTATTTATCCATTCTACCAAAATATTGAACTAATGTAAAACCGCTTCCACAGCTCCTAATTAGTGATAAATGCTTGCTGGATGGGCCTTTCTTATGTTAAAATTGACAGAGAAAATGAGGTAATGTATGAACGTAATGAATGAAATTCTTGAAAAGATTCAAGCTTATGACACGATTATTATCCACCGTCATCAGAATCCGGATCCGGATGCGATTGGTAGCCAGGTGGGCTTGCGGGATCTCCTGCGTGCACACTTCCCTCAAAAGCGGGTCTTGGCAACTGGCTATGATGAGCCGACCTTGACTTGGCTTGCTGAAATGGATACTGTCAGCGATGAGGACTATGCTGGAGCTTTGGTGATTGTCTGTGATACGGCTAATACTCCCCGCATCGATGATAAGCGCTATACGAATGGTGATTTCCTGATCAAGATCGACCACCACCCAAATGACGATGCTTATGGCGATCTGCTTTGGGTCGATACTGAGTCTAGCTCTACCAGTGAGTTAATCGCACTTTTTGCTAAGGAATTGGATCTTGAACTTCCTGTAAGTGCTGCGCGTCTTCTCTATGCTGGGATTGTCGGAGATACAGGTCGCTTCCTTTATCCTGCTACTTCGACTCGGACCTTTGAGATCGCTGCAACTCTTCGAAGCATTCCCTTTGATTTTACAGCACTTGCTCGTCAGATGGATATGATCAATCTCAAAACAGCTAAGCTTCAAGGCTATGTCTATGACCATCTTGAGATCGATGAACATGGTGCTGCGCGTGTGACCTTGACACAAGAGCTCTTGAAGAAATTCGATCTACGGGATTCAGAGACTGCTGCAATTGTCGGAGCCCCTGGACGCATAGATACCGTATCTGTTTGGGCCATCTTTGTCGAGCAGGCCGACGGTCACTTCCGTGTCCGGATGCGTAGCAAACGAAAAGTGATCAACGAGATTGCCAAACGACATAATGGTGGTGGCCATCCACTAGCGAGTGGAGCCAACTCCTACTCCCTCGAAGAAAACGATCAAATCTACAAAGAGCTACAAGAAGTGGCACGCACGAACGAAGGCTGAGAACGATTTCTCAGCCTTTTTATCTTGGTAATGGGGTTTTCATTTGCGGTAGCGATTCTTAGCTCTTTCTTGCCATGGGCAAACCTTAATGCTGGAAATTTTGGTTCATACACCTGGAATGGCCTTCGCGGAGATGGATGGTTTGTTATTATCTTCGCAGTCGTTGCGATTGTCCTTGCTTGCTTGAACGATGTAAAAACTTCACTACCAAAAGGTTTTGCAATTGGTGTTATCGTATCAGGGTCTCTCTCAACTGTTGTAACATTGATCGATGTCTTCGGTGTGAACAAGTACGCTGTTAATTTCAATGGCTATGGGGTTTCAATTGGCTTTGGTTTGATCCTTGCTTTGATCGCATCAATCGCTATTGTTGTAACTGGTCTCTTGGCGATGTCAGGTGGTAAAATCACAAAAGGAACATTCGAAGAACTTTCTGAATCTGGTAAAGGATTTGCCCAATCTGTTGGACGCGTGACAACTTCTACTGTAAAAACTGCTGTAAATGAAATCAAAAAAGAATCACACGAACACACTGAGGGACAAGCTGATCAACCAGTTGAAGCACCAAAAGATCCAAATCAATCTGAACAATAATAAGATTAGATTCACCTTGGCTTAGCCAGGGTGATTTTTTTGATCATAAATTTAAATAAAATTAGTGAAAATACTTGTCAAGATCTTGGAAATTTGGTAAACTAGCTTAGTAACAATCTATGGCTCGGAAAGAGACCATGGCAGAAAGGAAATATTGCAAAATGAAAAAAGATATCCATCCAGAATATCGCCCTGTTGTCTTCATGGACACTACTACTGGTTACAAGTTCCTCAGCGGTTCAACTAAGTACTCTAGCGAGACTGTTGAATTCGAAGGTGAAACTTACCCATTGATCCGTGTTGAAATTTCATCAGACTCACACCCATTCTACACTGGACGTCAAAAGTTCACTCAAGCAGATGGACGTGTGGATCGTTTCAACAAAAAATACGGTCTCAAATAAGAACCAACACAGAACCACTTCCCTTTCGGGAGTGGTTTTTTTGATCTCCGTTTCTTTTATTGTGAACGCACAAAATAAGAGGTTAGGATGTTGATCCCAACCTCTTTTTTCATCTTAATGGAATTGCATACCACCATCCACGATAATGGTTTGACCTGTGATGTAGTTTGAGTCAGGTCCAGCAAGGAAGCTGACAGCCGCTGCTACATCTTCTGGTTCAGAAAGACGTTTCAAAGTGATATCTTTAGCGAATGTTTGCATACCCCATTCGTCATCTTTACCTGCGTTCTTACCAACTTCATGGGCAATGTCAAACATCATTGGAGTCTTGACGATACCTGGTGCGTAGGCATTGACAGTGATGCCTGAATCAGCCAAGTCACGCGCCAAAGTCTGTGTGATACCACGAACTGCAAATTTAGTACCACCATAAACAGTCAAGTTTGGATTTCCGACAACACCTGCTTGTGAAGTTGCATTGATGATTTTTCCGCCATGGCCAAGCGCTTTGAATTGAGCTTGTGCAGCTTGAGCACCCCAAATCACGCCACCAACGTTAATAGCAAATGTACGTGTAAATTGTTCTTCTGTAATTGTATCAAGTGGTGTAGTTGGCGCAACACCTGCATTGTTTACGACAACATTCAAATCTCCAAAATGGTCAACAACCTTTTGGAAAGCTGCAGCCACTTCTTCTTTTTTAGATACATCAGCAACAACCGCAAAAGCATTTTCAGCCGATAACTCAGCAACTGCTTTTTCAGCTGTTTCAGCATTGTAGTCCAATACTCCAACCTTAAAGCCATCTTGCACCAAGCGTTTTGCGATTGCAAAACCGATTCCTTGACCAGCACCTGTGACAATAGCTACTTTAGACATATGATTCCTCCTTGGTATCAACGATACCAGCAAACGTTCCTATCAGAACAGCAAGGGTTGACAACTAGTTTTGATGGGGTCTATCATAAATTCCGACAAAACTATGCTAATAGTATACTCTTTTGTGAAAAACATTTCAAACTCTAGCCTGTTTTTTGAAAAAAATAGTTTATTTATATGATATCTTTATTTAGTGATAAATGAACTAAAGCGTGAAATAGAGTAAAGTTTTTAGCCAAAACGGTTAACTGTTCTATTCTGTAAACCCTACATAAAAAGAGAGTGGGACAAAAGTCCTAGCCTCTCAATTGTTTTTGGATTGTCGAGCAAGACGCAGTGGTTGAGTGGGCTCTACTACGCTGATTTCATCAGCTTTTACAGCCCTACTCAACTGTGCGGAGGTGGGACGACGAAATCGAATTCTAACGAATGACCGATTTCTGTCCCACTCTCTCTTATAAACTATTCGTTTGATTGATCCCTTTAGTCATCGGACTCCGCAAATACTTGAGTGGCTTTGACTGCTTTCTTCCACCCCTTGTACAATTTCTCTTTGCGAGCTTCATCCATCTTTGGTTCAAAGATTTGAGCTGCTCCATGAAGAGATTTTAATTCTTCCAAGTCCTTCCAATAGCCTACGGTCAGACCTGCTAGGAAGGCTGCTCCTAAAGCCGTTGTTTCCAAGTTTTTGGCACGAGCAATCGCAATCCCAAGAATATCTGCCTGAAACTGCATTAAATAATTATTTTTCGCTGCCCCTCCATCTACTTTTAAGACAGGGATAGGAGTTTTTGCATCTACCTGCATGGTGTCTATGATATCGCGTACTTGATAGGCAATGGATTGAAGGGTTGCTTTGATGAAGTCTTCCTTGGTCGTTCCCTGGGTAAACCCAAAGACAGAACCACGCGCCTCTTGGTTCCAATATGGTGCTCCAAGACCAGTAAAGGCAGGGACCACATAGATTTCATCGTCATTCTGAGACTTCAGAGCATAGGCCTCGGATTCAGGTGAACTGTCGATCATACGCAGGCCATCGCGGAGCCATTGAATGGCACTTCCAGCGATAAAAATAGATCCTTCAAGGGCATAGTAGACCTTGCCATTGATCCCATAACCAATCGTCGTCAACAGGTTATTCTCTGATAACTGCATCTCCTCACCCGTATTCATAATGATGAAGGACCCAGTTCCATAGGTATTTTTGACCATACCAGGTTCAAAGGCCAATTGGCCAAAGAGAGCAGCCTGCTGGTCTCCCGCCATACCTGCAATCGGCACTTGTCCACCGTAGAAATGGAAAGGCGCTGTCTTGCCATAGATTTCAGAGTTTGAACGCACTTCAGGAAGCATGGCTTTAGGAATGTTGAGAATGTCTAAGATTTCATCGTCCCATTTCAGTTCCTTGATATTGTAGAGCATGGTACGGGCTGCATTGGAATAGTCTGTCACGTGGGCAGCTCCATCTGTCAGCTTCCAGACCAACCAAGTATCAATGGTCCCAAAGAGCAATTCACCTTTCTCCGCACACTCTTGTGCTCCTTCTACGTGGTCCAAAATCCAACGAACTTTAGTCGCTGAGAAGTAGGCATCAATGACTAGACCTGTCTTTTGGTGGAAGGTTTCTAAATAGCCTTGGTTTTTAAGTTCTTCAGCCAGTGGAGCCGTTTGCCGTGATTGCCAGACAATGGCATTGTAAATAGGAAGCCCCGTGTTCTTATCCCAAACAACTGTCGTTTCTCGCTGATTGGTAATGCCGATTGCCTCTATTTGATTGGGCTTGATGCCACTTTCGATAAAAACCTCAGCAATCACCGACTGCACCGAGTTCCAAATTTCATTGGCATTGTGCTCCACCCAACCAGCCTGCGGAAAAATCTGAGTGAATTCCTTTTGACTAGAGCTAACTTGCTCGCCTTTTTTATTAAAAATGATAGCCCGCGAACTAGTGGTTCCCTGGTCAATCGCCATGATGAAAGTTTCTTGAGACATAAACTGCCCTCCTAAATTAGGTACTTAAAAATCTTGTTCTTTCATAAACTAGTATACTCTATTTCATCTAGAATTTGTATCCATTTTTTTAAGAAAATCCGGTCTAACATTTTCCTACTACTTCTAACTTTGTCAGACCAAGCAAAAAGAGCCCTGAGGCTCTTTTAACTAGTAGTTCAAATGCTTATCAAGATCTGCCTTGATCTAACCGATTTAAGAACTCCATGGTCGGACTGTCTTGGTAAAGCTCTTTGAGGGGAATCTTCTGATAGACCGCTATTTCATCCGCAGTCACACCGTAACGAATTAATAGATCATAAATACGATTTAAATCATGACGTAATTCATCCGTTATGAGGACATTATCGCTTGTTTCTTTTGTTTTCCAATAATAAGATGGCAGAACTTCCTTGGTTTCAATTAAAATAGTTTGCAACAAAGTCCCACCATGGCTGTCCTTCTGAGAGATATCGGCCCCAAGTTCCAACATTTTCTCAAAAACCTTGAAAGACTGGTCAGCCTTTTCCTTAGACGAATACATCTCATATTGACCATTCCAGCGTTTGATCATGCGCCGGCAGTCAAATACAGCTCGTCCACCCGCTGTTTGGAGGACTGGTTGACAAAATGGATTCAGCTCTGTCGGCTCTTCAATAAAGTTAAGATCTGCTCCTCTATCAAGAAGTAAGTCTGCAATATCTAAATGTCCCGATTTGATAGCGACTTGAAGGAGCGACTGTCCCTGATCTCTTTTAGGTTTGTCACCCGAAACAGCATTGACTTCTTCAGGCTTTTTATCCAATATCTGACGGACTCCCTCTATATCTCCTCTTCGCAACAACTGAAAGGTTTTTTGCATGGTCTTTCCCCCTCTCTCATTATAGATAAGAATGACACTGTGTTGATACTTTGGTCCTATCTCTAGCATCTTCATTAAACTGATTATACCATTTTATGGACTCTACACTGAAGTCCTAAAGGGTAAAGATGACAGACTCTCACAGAAAGAGGTACAACTCTATTTCTTTGATTTTCGTGCAGCCACCAGCCAAGAGGCTGCTAGGATTTCGAAAATAACTAGAAGGATAATCTGAGGAAGAGAGCTCTGAACCAGCATAAGAACAGCCAGACTATCAATTAGCATATGAGCGAGGATACAAGGGACAGCTCCTTTCGAGTACTCCTTGAGCGCTCCAAATAGGAAGGTATTCCCTAAAATCATCAGGTAAAAGATGAGATAGTTGGACGAACCTGCTGTAATCCAAGGGAGTTGATAGATAGGAATATGCCAGAGGAACCAGACAATGGAAAGAAGCATCATTTTAGGTATAAAGCGCTTGCTAAAGGAAAGATGATATTGTAAAAACCAACGCCAACCGACTTCTTCCAGACCTCCATATAAAAAGGTCCAGGGGAAATAAAGGAAGAAGGCCAAGAGGGAGTTCCCAGTAAAGCGAACATTCATGAGCAGGATGGAAATCCCATAATAGATGACGGGGATGAAAAAAGCTAAAATCCAGGATAGGGGACTTTCTTTTTGAAGGAAGACCTTTTTGAAAAATTCACCCAAGGAGTTGATTTCCCTTAACACAAGAGAAAAGACAGCAGCCACAATCATGGGAATCAAGTTCATTAGGATAAACAGGAGCGAGGCCCCCATACTCCTCCCATCTGGAAAACACCAAAGGATCACTTGCCCTACTATAAATGTAGTAAGGAGGGCAGTCAGTACATACCAGATAGCGACTGATTGTTTTGAAATAAATTTGTTCATTTTTCCTCCTTTACAGTTTCATTCTTCTTTCTTGCAATCATGATTGCTAAACTAATAATAAGAATTTTACTGACGATAGATAGCCATACCTCTTCATTCACTAGAATCTGAGACAAGGAATTGATACAGGCATGGGTCATGACACAGAGCCATAAATTTTGCGTTTTATGATACAAGGCCGATAAGATAAAGCAGTTAGTTAGCAGACCTACTAAAAACGGAAACAATTGAATGACAGCTAAAGAACCATCGATATAAAAGTATAGTAGATGCCAACTAGACCAGGCTAAAAAGGTGATCACAGTAGCTGAAAGATAAGGTATTTTTTCCTGCAAAGTTGGTTGAAAGAAATAACGCCAGCCAATTTCTTCAACTCCACCGAAAAGAAGAGCCTTAAAAAAGAGTACTACTGGCAAGACCAACGATTGAGTGGTGAGCTTACCACCAAAAATTAAGGGAAAAAAGTCGAGAAGCAAGAAAACAAGTACCAAACAATAATTTGCCAAACTGTCTTTGACTTGAAAAAAATCTTTGAGAACTTGTTTGAAACTAGATTGATGGTAACTAATGCTTGCAAGACTGCCCCACAAAGCTGATGATAAGCCACCTAAAACAACAGCGATCATCCCCATTGGTGATATAAAATCAACCTTTACTCCTCCTGCTCTTAAAAACCACACCAGAAGGCTAACTCCTAATACTTGACCAAAGGTCCCTAACAAATACATAGATAGGGCTTGCTTTCTATTCATTCGTGATTCCTTTTCTATTCTTTCATCTAGTTCATGACTCTATTAGATTTGGAGCATCCCCTAATCTGCATCAACCCACAGATGGTATTGTTCACAATGGAGACATCGAAAGAGATAGCCACACATTGAACCATCCTTGACTAAGTATTCAGCCACATCCTGAAATTCATTACGTGCCTCGTATTCTGCTAATACTTGCTCTGCAATGCCCATTTCTTCCAATTCACGAGTGCCAACTGTCCCCAGATAGGCACAGTAGTCTTGGCAACAAGAGAGCCAATATTCTCCTTGCCAACTACTATAGCCTGGAGTTTGACAGAATAGGATCTGGTCTTTTTCCTTATCCATGACCCCTTGCCAATCAGCATCTTGGATAAACTCTGCTTCAAACTTCTGGGCAGCACGACCTGTAGCAATACAAGTCGGACAGAGATGGCTTAGCTCCTCCACACAATAAGGTCTCAGAGCATAATAGATGGTGTGGTCTTCCCCACACGAAGGACAGGTCTTAGGCTCCCCTTCCTTAAAGGCACCCGTCGCTAGTGGATCCGGATGATAGCGGAAGGTTGGCAAGGAACTGATTTTCTCTTTATGAGCCTCTTTTTCTTTTTCAGTCAAAGGACGAGGGAGAGCAAAGCGATCTCCGTGACTATGACTCATCTTTTCTAAGGTAAAAAGCTTCTTAACTTGCTTGCGATCAGACTTGTCTACTAGCTCTAAGAAGAGGGAAAAGGCACTAGCATACAAGCCCAACTCTTGGTAAACATCCACCAATACCTGCTTGGCTTCTGGAGTTTCTAGTAAAGCTAGCCGATCCGCAAATTCATAGAGAGCCAGCACGCTGGATGAATCCTTCTCTTGCTCTTGGAACTGCTTTTTAAGATGGATATATTCTTTCATAGAGTCGTTCATAGTATTGCTCGCTTTCGTTTTTACAAAGAATCAAATCGCAGATTCTATTCCTATACAGGATTATATTCTAACCTTGAAAATGTACTTTAAACCCATACCTGCCAGCATTTCGTTCGAGCTTCTCAACCAGAGCTTCATTCCGCTTACTTTTTCCAAAAAAGAAGGGAATGGTCTTTCCATTTCTAAGTTCGATATAGAAAGCATAGCGAGCCCCACCACCAGATCGTCCACGAAAAATTGCATAGGTGATTTGCTTGATCTCTTTCAGTGGGATCATTCGCCGACTGAAACACAGAGCGACATGGATATAGAAGATTCCACGGTTAATATGGAAGGGAGCAAAGAAGGGGCCACTACTACGCCTCGCGATTGCCCTTCTTCTCAGGTAAAGTAGAACAGTGAAAAAGAGCAAGAAAACTAGCACAAATAGAATCGGAGCATTCTCCATTATCTTTCTAAATTCTAACACGCTGTCTTTCATCCTCTACTTCATCTCAACCCATTTTTCATTATCCATGATAAAGGGCTTAGCCAGACCTTCACCGGTGTAATCTTGGTATTTGGTCTCCAAGTATTTGTAGACATCTTCCTTGGTCGCAAACTTGATGGCTTGATAGGGCTCTTCAAAGGTCAGCTTTTCGACAAAGAGATAGCCGTCCTTGGCAGGAACCAAGACACCGACGTGCCCGACAAAAAGGCTATTTCCATCCAGGTTATCATGAACGATAACAGAAAGCATGCGCGCATTTTCATTGAACTTGAAGTGAGAAAAATACTCTTCCATCTTCTTGGCATGGACCTTGACATCCGTTGTAGCCTCTGTCGGAACCCGTGAATACAGAATGTTAAAGGCTTCCTTGTCTGCCTCATCGAAGACTTTTCCTTTGTCAATGGCATCATTGTCCACGAATAAAAGTTCACTATCCGCTTTCATCTTAGGAATCTCGATGCGATTCTTCAGCAAGGTATAGCTATTGATCCGGCAGTTGGTCCCGACGAAATCGCCCTTCTGCTTGGTCCACAAGTCACTGATCTTCTCGACATTGTAGTCTGTTTTCTTGAAGGTGCTGAAGTCACCCGTCAAGCCGACCGAGCCAACAATGCTATCGTAATCCGTTACTAGACCTAGAAATTTATCTACACTGTCCTTATCCAAATAAGCAGACAAAAGAGTCCGCACTTCTTCGACACTTGCCTTGCTGTTGAGGTTGCTGTAGGTACCCTTGTAGCGCTCCTTATCTGAACTAGATTTCTGAACCGTTGAGGGTTCCTCCTTTTCCTTGGATTGCTTTTGGTTGCTACCACAAGCCGCTAAAGCAAAGATCGCCAAGGCACAGCTAGCAAGGAGCATGATTTTTTTAGATGGTTTCATAAAGTGGTTCCTTCTCTATTGATTAAAATGTTTGTTCTATAAATTTTTCATATCGATAATCCTTTTCCTCTATTATAGTTTAAAACTGGCTTTGCTCCAACTATTTTTTACGAAATGAGAAAAGTTTATAAGCAGCAAAAAAGAGCTGGCAAACTGTCCAGCCCTTCAATATGTTACAAAAATCAAAATTTAAATTATTGTTTAATTCAACCAATCTATTTTAGCATGTTCTATTGCGTACTCAGCTTCTTCTTGAGTAAATTTTCTATATTCAACAAGTATTTCTAATAACCTTTCTTTTGAAATGTTGCCACCATTTGAAGAAGATTCTGCTTGTTTCACAGCTTCCTCTTTCCAATCGAAATTACCTTGTTCTATGGCATAATCAGCCTCTTCTTGAGTAAATCGTTCAACATTTATAAGTTGCCAAACTAATTTTTCTTTTGAATAATGAAACTCTTGATAATATTTTGCTTTTAAAAGTGCTTGCTCTTTCCAGTCTACATTAAGCTTATTTAAAGCGTATTGAGTAGCATCCTCTGAATACCTGTCATACTTAGTAAGATAAATTTTAATTTGCTGCTGCGATAAATGCTTTTTTGACCAAGATTTAGCTTCTTCATACGCCCTTGTATATTCTGGATATAGTAAAGTTGGAGGAAATAGTCCTTTCATAAACATATTCATTAATGATTCTAAATCATCCTTATTTCCATCACTTGAAGAAGAGTATTTTTTATAATCATAATTCTGCGTACTAGAACTTGAAGTAGCGTATTCTTGTTTTGATGATTCAAAATCATCCTTATTTCCATCACTTGAAGAAGAGTATTTTTGTACAGGATTAGTCAACTGTGATCCTGAACGTGAATTTATCCATTTATTATAATTTATTTCATAATCAATTACTATAAGAGCTAGCATTCCTGCAAATAATCCAAAAATTGTAAAAATAAATATCAAAAACTTTTTCATCATGACTACCTTTACTTGTTTTTCTCCAATGAAATTTTCATCCCTCTGGAACTGCTTTCATTAGTATTATATCATGAAATATTGTTCATTTTTATTTACTAGTGTAAAAGTCTCTATGCTAGCAAATTAAAAAGTGACTGCATTTCAACTGCAATCACTCGTTCATTTGTGAGATAAAAAATAACAAAAGTATTATAAAAGATTATTTAATCTTATGTTTGTTCATCTTTTCTTCAAAGATGGCTGTCATAATCTTTCGGAGCTCTTCTCCTTCTTTTTGAGGAAGGTCCCCTTGGCGTTTGGCCACGGCATAAAGTTCAGGGTATTGCTTGGCTACACGCTCAACTGTCTTAGTCGTCGCATGCCCTCTGACAAAGAAAGGAATGCGTTTGATCCATTCTTGAGGTACAAGAGCGAGTAATTTCTTTGCTGCCTCCTTATCAGAAATCTCAGCCGTGCTCAATCCTTGCTTGATTTGTTCTTGTTCTTTTTCTGTAAAATCTTTTAATTCCATAGTAAACTCCTCATTCTCCTATTTTGTTTATCTAAGAGCACATTATACACTTATGTAGTGAAAACTACAACTAAAGGAACCGAAAAATAGAGCAAGGGCAAGTCATCCCTCACTCTATCTCTTAATCGTAAAATCTTATGAAGGATATTAATTTCCGATTTACTGTGGAGCATCACCCTTTTGCTTTAAGTAATAGTCACTTGCCTCAGTTAGTTTTTTATAATAATGATCGTAACTCTTACTAAATTGTCTAATCAGCGGAATAGCGACCTCATAGTAGTGATGGTCCATCAAAAATGTTTTCAGTTGATCTTGAATATTTTTCATTGGACTTGTTTTGTAATCATCACTGTTCAAATAGCGATCATAAATAGAAATTGTGTCCTTATTTTCATTATGCCACTTTTCATTACTTTCTATCGTAGCTATTTTAGATTCATCAGCCTCTTTTAAGTTCTTCAAATCAATAGTAAAATTATTGTTTAATTTAACCAATCTACTTGAGCATGTTCTATTGCGTACTCCGCTTCCTCTTGAGTAAATTTTCTATTTTCAACAAGTATTTCTAATAACCGTTCTTTCGAAATCTTGCCACCGTTTGCAGAAGATTCCGCTTCTTTCACAGCTTCCTCTTTCCAATCGAAATGAACTTTTTCTATAGCATAATCAGCCTCTTCTGGAGTAAATAGATCAACATTTACAAGTTGCCCAACTAACTTTTCTTTTGAATAATGAAACTTTTGATATGATTTTGCTCTTAAAACAGCCTGCTCTTTCCAGTCTATATTAAGCTTATTGACAGCGGACTGGGAAATATACTCTGAATACATGCCATACTTAGTAAGATAAATTTTAATTTGTTGCTTCGATAAAGGAGATTTCTCTGACCAAGATTTAGCTTTTGCATATGCCCTTGTACTTACTGGTACTAGTAAATTTTCTTTCGGTTCTGGAAAGCTTGATCTATGATGAGCCGCTTCATAAGCTCGAATATATTCATTATACATCATAGCTAACATTCCTAACATCAATCCAAACATTGTAAAAATAAATATCAAAAATTTTTTCATAATGAATACCTTTACTTATTTTTCTCCAAAGGAATCCTTCATTCCTCTTGAACTACTTTCATGAGTATTATATCATGAAATATTCTTCATTTTTATTTTTTAGTGTAAACGTCTTTATATTAGTAAATAAAAAGCGACTGCAATATTTCAACTGCAATCACTCGTTCAATTGTGAGATAAAAAATAACAAAGTAATATAAAGGATTATTTAATCTTATGTTTGTTCATCTTTTCTTCAAAAATGCCAGTCATAATCTTGCGGAGCTCTTCTCCTTCTTTTTCAGGAAGGTCCCCTTGACGTTTAGCCACGGCATAGAGTTCAGGGGATTGCTTGGCTACACGCTCAACTGTCTTGGTCGTTGCATGCCCTCTGACAAAGAATGGAATACGTTTGATCCATTCTTGCGGGACTAAAGCGAGCAACTTCTTCGCCGCTTCTTTATCAGAAATCTCAGCTGTACTCAAACCTTGGTTGATTTGTTCTTGTTCTTTTTCTGTAAAATCTTTTAATTCCATAGTAAATTCCTCATTTGTTTATCTAAGGACACATTATACACCTATGTAGGATAAAGTACAACTAAAGGAACTGAAAAATAGAGCAAGGGCAAGTCATCCCTCACTCTATCTTTTAGTCGTTAAATCTTATGAAGTATAGTTATCTTCCATTTATTGTGGAGCATCCCCTTTTTGTTTTAAGTAATAGTTACTTGCCTCCGTTAGTTTTTTATAATAATGATCGTAACTCTTACTAAATTGTCTAATCAGCGGAATAGCGAGTTCATAGTAGTGATGGTCAACCAAAAATGTTTTCAGTTGATCTTGAATGTGTTTCATTGGACTTGTTTTGTAATCATCACTGTTCAAATAACGATCATAGATAGAAATCGTGTCCTTATGTTCATTATGCCACTTTTCATAATTTTCTACCGAAGCTATCTTAGCTTCATTAACTTCTTTTAAGGTCTTCATATTAAAACTAGAACTCAGTTCATCAACATAATCCTGTTCTTCTCTGCTTAACTCAAAGGTTGGAAGGCTATCTAAATACTGAATATACTTCTTAAATGCTTCTTCTCCACCTTTTGACAAGGGCTCCTGTAAAAAAGGTTGATAGGCAGCAAATAAGCATTGCCCCAAGTATCCTGGAAATGCTCTTTCGAGTCTCTTATAAATGGAGTCCTCAGCTTCGATGACCGCAAGTTTTTCATTGATCAGATCCGTGTCTGCACCTTTTATATAGAGATCAAACACTACTTTCCGTTTCTCATCACTTTCTAGCTCTTGCTCTTTTCTTCTGAGAATACTAGATGCAGTAGCCCCATCTGACTTCAGACAGTCCTTTATTTCTGTTATGCTTAGCCCTAATTTTTTAAACAAGGCAATCTTATTCAGAATCTCCACATCCTTTTCCGAATATTCCCTATACCCATTTTCTAGTCTTCGAGGATGAATAAAACCTTTTTCTTCATAGTATTCTAGTGCTTTTCGAGTTAAACCTGTTATTCTTTGAATATCATTTCTTAACATAATCTTGCACCCCCTTTACTATATGATACTCCTGTCCCCAAGGGGCATGTCAACCTTTACCTTATAAACAGAAGACGATCATTTTTCTATTACTTCCCTCCTTTATTATAACAAGGTTCCACGAATAAATCAGTCATAAAAAAAGAAAAACAGCCAACCATCCAGTTAACTGCTTAGAAAAATAAATTAAATCTTTAGAAGAATTAGTATTTAAATTTACTTTAAATCGTATTTCCAATCTTCTCCATCTTGGTAGTAGAAAAATTCAGAAAGGTCTTCTTCAAGGAAAATACGAAGCATATCCTCCATATCTAAGGAGAGGTCTAGTTTTGGCAATTCTTTCAGGTCCTCCCACCAGACTTTCCCCTCTTCAGAGGATATTAATTCTCCGTCAAACTTTTCTGTCTTATAAAAGAGAACTACATAACGAATGCCGTCTTCTACCCAATCTTTCATTCCACAAATCTGGGGAGAAGCGATCCTTAAGCCAGTCTCTTCCTTCACTTCACGTATCACTGCTTCCGTAAATGATTCTCCCGCTTCGACATGACCACCAGGAAAGGTTATGCCTGGCCAGTCCTCTTTTTTACGATCCATAACAAGAACTCTATCGCCATCTCTTACCATACAAAGATTCGTAAACTCGACGTTTTCATTCATATAGATACTTCCTAACTATGTGTATTTTTTCACTGAGGACAGAATAGACAATCTGTATCCTAGTCACCTTTTTGCTGAACTTGCGTATGGGCTAGCAGGTCCCCTAGATGCCTCTTATCTTTTCTAAACACTGTCATTGCCAGTAGCAAAACTGCGAGGAGAGTCGCCGAAATAGAGAGGCTAATGGATAACACATCAAACTCACTATAGACACCATGTATCGTCCCCATATGACCGAGTTGCCAAGGTAAAAATTTGATGACATTTCTAATCAAGCTAGCTTGCACTGTTTTTTTCTTGTAAACCAATTGAAGTCCAGCTTTCGCCTTCCCAAAACTCCCATTATTTGTATAATCTAAGAATGTAAAAAGTAGAGTGATTGGCAAAACAGAGGTAAAAAATGCAAGCCACTGCGACTGAACTTCTGTAAACTCTGGGACGCCATTAAAAAAGATGATGTAAATAAGCATCGAACCTAAAAACAGAAGAACTAGGTAAGCTAAAATGAAAAGATAATCAAACAGAAATTCTGTCATTCTTTTTTTAAACGAAATAGGATTGATTGCTAACATCTTCATCACCGTCTCCCCCTTCTCATCTCCTATTATAATATAAGACCATGAATAAATAAACCGTATATAAAAAGAAGCCTGCAATCTTTCAACTCCAGGCTTCTTTCTTACTGCTCTTCTCTATAAATAACAAATCCATTTGGCTGAACGATTAATCGCTCATCGGAAATGCTCCCATGACTGATCAGATCTGCTTGTCCTCTTTCTAGAACAAAATCTTTCTTGGAGTGGTTAAAGTAGGCTTTTAGGAACTGTCCTTCATATTGCCATTCTACTGCCACCACATCTGGATCAACTTCTTCCAAGCTAACATTGCCATGCTGGATTATTCCTGCCACTTCTTTTCGGAGCTGGATCAAGTTCTTCATAAAGTTCAGCATATCGTTGTCCGATGACACACGCTCCCAAGGCATGACACGCCGGCAATCTGGGTCTGGACCACCGATGAGGGCTAGCTCCGTTCCATAATAGATACATGGCGTTCCGCGTTGCAGATAGAGGAAGGCGAGGGCAGACTTGACGGACTGGAGATCGCCTTTGGCCGTCGTCAAAATGCGCTCTGTATCATGTGAGTCCAAGAGGTTGAACATCACCTCAGAGATCTGCTGCCTGTAATACATAGACTGGCTATTGATCTCCCAAATGAAGCGTTGCGTCTCCTTATGCCCCCGCAGGAAATAATCCTTAATACTTTCAGAGAGGGGGTAGTTCATCACTGCATGGAACTCATCGCCCTTGAGCCAAGGTTGGGACGAATGCCAGATTTCCCCGAGGATATAGAGGTCTGGTTTCTTGACTAAGACCGCCTTACGGAAATCTCGCCAGAATTGATGGTCGATCTCATTGGCCACATCCAGTCGCCAAGCATCAATATCAAACTCTTCAATCCAGTAAGTCGCCACCTTCAAGAGATAGGCCTTCACCTCAGGATTAGCCGTATTGAGCTTAGGCATATAGCCTGCAAAGGCAAAAGCATGGTAAGACAAGTCGCGACTATTCCACAGATTTTCTGAGGAGACAGGGAACTCTTTAATATGGAACCAATCCTTGTAAATCGAATTCTCCCCGTGTTTGACCACATCCTGCCATTGGGGTGAATCATAACCAATATGGTTAAAGACGGCATCCAGCATAATCTTCATCCCACGCGCATGGGCCTCTTTCACTAGCTGGCGGAAGGTTTCCTTATCACCAAAATGGCGATCAATTTCATAATAGTCAATGGTATCGTACTTGTGGTTGCTTGGAGATTCAAAAATCGGGCAAAGATAGAGCCCTGTAATCCCTAACTCCTGCAAGTAGTCCAAGTGATCGATGATCCCTTGCAAATCACCACCAAAGAAATCCAACATTGTAGGGGCAATAGACGCATTCCAAGGGTGGACCCCTTCTGGGGAAATGGCTGGATTCCCATTAGCAAATCTCTCAGGGAAGATTTGGTACCAAATTGTCTGAGCCACCCAATCCGGGACAGCACAACCGTCAATCTCATGGATAAAAGGAAGCTTAAAACCGTTCATGACAAAGTCCAGGTTCTCCTTGGTGTAGGCTGCCACACCCCGATCCCCATACAAGACCTTATCTCCTTTTGTATCTTCTAATTCAAAGAGATACTGGATCCGTGCATAGCCAACGGCTACGGAAACCTGCCAATAATCAAACAAATCATCTGAGGTTACCTTGTCCATCTCCTCAGTTGCCTCATATAGATCCTCTGTAAAAATAAAGGGATCCCCATAATGCAAGAAGATCCGTTTGATATCCTCTTTTTTGGTCCGGATGCGAATGTGGAGCTGGCCGTCCTTATAAAGATAGGCATACTCCGATTCAGGCCTGTGATAAATAGCTGTTAATTCCATCTGTCTCGTCTCCTACGTTACTCTCTTTCTCATCATTCATCAATTCATGCAAACGATTACATAAAATCATGTACTAGTATACAACTTTATGAAAAGGTTTGCAAGATCTTGTAAGAGATAAATTTAGACTACTAACTTTTCAAGATTGTAATGCAACACAAAAAGCCCAGCAATTGGGCTTGAAAGATTTTTATTGAATTATTCTTAATGAACCAATTATGAAATAGTTATTTCAATATTTTTGTAAAAAAAATGTCCGCCTTGTCACATCAAAGAGAGGTGGGCGGTCCTATTAATTGTATTATACAGTTTTTACTAGATAATTCAAGTGTTATTCATATTTTTTAACATTTACTAATGCAATTATTGATACAATCAGAAAAATAAACCTACATTTTTGGTTCAAAAATAGATTATTCTAGTTTACGCTTTCTAGAATAGCCTCTTCTCTCAGTCGTTCCACATCTTCTACCGTGGGATGCCATCCTTCAATCATATTGGTGCTCAGAGCAAACCAGACGCTCTTAAAAACCTTTTTGTTGTCAAAAATCACACCCATAATCATCATTCTTTTTTTATCTACATCTAAGGTCATATTCTACCTCCATCCTATTATTATAGCATATTTTCAATCATTTTAGTTTTCCTATTTAGTACTTACCCTACACAAAAAGCCCAGTGATTGGGCTTTCTCTTCAGCAGAATAACTGATCCTCATTCCTTACTTGTATGCCGCTTTCCAAGACTTAGCGCTTGCTCTTCTGACATTTGAACAACCTTAGAAAAATTAGTATTGCGAGGCATACTGTCCAAAGAATACCAATAAACATCCGCACTTCCATTTCTGGCTACATAAACAACTGGTGCTAACTGACGACTTGGTTCTGTAGGCTCTACGGGTTGAACTGGCTGAGCCGGCTCTACTGCTTGACTCGGTTGAGGAGCTTGACTTGGTTGGGTCTCTACAGGAGGACTGGCAGGTTGTGGTTGACTACTTGGCTCCGTTGGCACTAAGGACGGTTTGGCGGTTCCCTTCAGATAGTCAATGGTCGCATTCTTAGAGTAGTTGTCCAAGGTAACAGTGGTAATCCCATAAGCATCTACAGATTCTTTTGGACTGCTCAGGTTTATACGGAGTAAATTACCTTCTTGATCAATCCCTACATACTGCAAGATGATTTGTCTCGGAATTAATTCATCACCAGTATAGACTGGGGTCACCTTGTAGTCTAACCAATAATGAGGGTGAGTGGCCAACCAGCTATCGAGTCGTTTCTCGTAGTAGAGCATGCCCTCCACATTGCTATCCGCTGTCCCTTTATAATTCCCCGTATTGGTCCAAGCAGTTAAGGGAACTAAATTTTTCCCTTCATTAGACAAGCCACTAAATTGATAGCCCACCAGATGTCCTCTATGGAACAACCAGGCCTTCTTCCCTTTGTTTCCATAGGACAGCTTATAATTATGCCAGCCAACTGGATTGTAGGTAAGTCGCGGCTCTCTTTTCTGCTTTGGTTCATCCTTATCTTGTAACTGTATATGAGCTGAAGTCGCACGACCTAAATGATCAAACTCACCTAAAACGAGCTTCTTGCTACCAGTAAAAGGTAGCAGGTTAAGACTTTGGTAATCGAGTCCAGTTTGCTGAGCTTGAACACCTTGAACAAAGGTTAAGGACATGAAAACCGCAACTATCCCAACGATGACATTTTTAAAAAAACGTTTTGTAACCATAATAACCCCCCGCGTTACTATCTAGTATTATTATAGCAGAACAAAGCGGTTACAAAAAAATATTTTTTCAAAAAACTCTTGTTCATGACCTTACGTAACGATGTATAATAGGTATGAGGAGGTGGGTAATGATGGTTAAATATAGAGCAATTCCGGAAGGATTTATGACAGTTGGAGAACTTGCTAAGAAAATGGGGGTTACCATCCGAACTCTACAATACTACGATAAAGAAGGATTGCTTTCCCCATCGGCAGAAAGTGGGGGCGGTCGCAGGCTTTATTCCGATAAAGATTTAGTACTGCTCCACCAGATATTGTCTTTAAAATCATTAGGTTTTTCTCTCAAGGATATAAAAGGGCGTTTGATCTCTTTAAAAACACCTGATGATGTTGCTAAAGCTCTTACAGAGCAGGCAGACACTATTCGTAAAAATATAGAGCAACTTAAGGATTCTTTGGTCGCAATAGAGCAGCTAAAGGCCGAAGTTTTACAAATACAAACGGTCAATTTTAAGAAGTATGCAGACATCATCGTCAATCTCCAGATGAAAAATGACTCCTACTCTCTCATTAAGCGTTTTGATGATGATACACTCGACCAGATACGCAGTCGATTTGACAAGAAAAGCGGACTAGACTTTATGGAGAGATTGAACCACCTAACTGATCAAATCGTGGAGCTTCAAAAAGAAAACGTACCAGTTGAAAGCGAACAAAGCCAACAAGTTGTGAAGGAATATTGGGGCTTGATTATGGAGTTTACAAATGGTGATATGAGCATGCTTCCGAAGTTGATGGAAGTTGGTACAATTGACACCGCCTCAAACGCTTGGGAAGAAAAGCAAAAAATCGTCAATGATTATCTAGGACCCGCCTTACAAGTCTATTTTTCAAGGCTTGGAACAAATCCATTTGAGGAGGTGGAACCATGAAAAACGCGATAGAGATTTCTGGATTAAAGAAAAGTTATGGTAGCAAATTAATTCTTAAAGGTCTCGATTTTCAAATCAAACAAGGAGAAATATTTGCTCTGCTCGGAGTGAACGGAGCTGGTAAAACAACAACGCTTGAATGTATCGAAGGTCTGAGAAAATATGATGAAGGCACAATAGTTGTAAACGGAAAAACCGGAATTCAACTACAGTCCTCCTCTCTACCCGCCCACATCAAACCGATGGAAGCCATAAAACTCTTTGCAAAATGGAATCATACACACATTGATGATGTTATGCTAAAGGCCCTTGGCATAAAAGAAATTGAAGAGTCGCAATACATAGAATTATCCACCGGTCAAAAAAGGAGATTACATCTTGCTCTTGCACTTATCAGTAATCCGGATATTATTTTTCTCGATGAACCTACAGCGGGACTTGATGTTGAAGGACGACTATCTCTCCATGAACAAATCCGAAAGCTCAAATCACAAGGCAAGACAATTGTTTTGGCAAGCCACGATATGGCCGAAGTTGAAACTTTATGTGACCGCATTGCCATTTTGAATAGTGGAAAGATTGTCTTTTGTGGTAGTCCTTCAGAACTGACAGTAAAACTTGGAAGAAAATATTTCATCCATTTAAAGACCCAGGCAGGGGAGGACACATATGAAACAGATACGATTGAGGATAGCTTAATTTCATTATTGGAGGAATGCAAACAAAAAAATATCCAGATATTGGATATTAAGGTTGATCGTGGAACACTGGAAGAGCATTTCCTCGAAATGGCAAGGAGGGGATCGGAATGAATGGTTTTTTATATAGCCTAGCATTACAGTGGAGATTGGACATACGAAGTAAGTCTCTTTTGGTTACTTACTATATTGTACCGCTTATTTTCTTTCTTCTCATGGGTGGTATTTTTACTTCCGTTATACCAGATATGAGTAGTACACTTATACAGTCTATGATTGTCATGAGTGTTTCTATGGGAGCCTTTCTTGGCTTACCGCCTTCCTTGATTGAAACATACGGAAGCGACATAAAAAAGATTTATAAAGCAAATGGTGTGCCTATTCACTTAGGTTTGGTGACCATGGTTCTCTCTGCCTTTGTTCATTTGATAATGACTTGCATGGTGATCCTACTACTTGCTCCAATTTTATTTAAAGCAAGTCTACCAAGTCAATTTCCCTTATTCTTTCTCGCGCTTGCCATCTACATTTTTGTATCGTTGAGTATCGGAAGTATACTGGGCCTTACTGTTAATAATCAAGCAAAGCTGACCTTGATAGCACAACTTATCTTTTTACCATCAATTATGCTCTCAGGAATCATGTTTCCCATCACCTTACTGCCTGATTTTCTCCAAGTAATAGGGCGTCTTTTCCCCGCTTCTTGGGGATTCCGATTGATGGTCGATTATGATTTTGGTCTTGAAAACCTTTGGTATCTGATTCTTGTATCTTGCATTGCAATAATATCATCTTTCTTCCTGTTGAATAAACAAAAATCTAACTAGATGCCTGAATAATTCCATGGCAGCATTTACTTTAAAGCAAAAGCGAGATAGATCGTAAAATCAAATGAAGAGAACACCAACAAAAAATCATCTGTTGGTGTTCTCTTCATTTTTAGATTTCTGAAAAAACCTCTTGTCTATGTATCAGGAGGTACCCTTTAACTCTATTTTTCATGAACATTGTTTTATAAACAGTAGATTACAGTCTTAATATATATGGAGATACACAACTTTTCTATATCAACTTATATTCATACCACTCTTCATCTACTTTCTGAAATCCCAAAGCCAAAAACATTCTTTGACTTTGAGTATTAAAAGGATAAATTTGAGCAGTTACCTTAACCATTTTTTTCTCTTTGGCCAACTGTATCATTTCAGAAATACATCGTCTTCCAATCTGTAAATTCTGATACTCTTTGCTGATCACTATAGAAAGTTCCGAGTTATCTTGAAGTGTCACATCTCCAACTAACACTCCCTCATATTGGATATAATAGCAAGAACCATATGAAGATAGGTAATCATACATTTTATGAAGTTTTGTTACATCGTAAATCTGATCAGTATTATCCACTTGTTTGCAAACCTCACTATCCTGATACCAAAGAAGGGAGATGTCATCATTCCTATAATAAGGAATAAGAGTGATCTGTTCGTCTACTATTCTATTCATCATGACTTGTTCTTATTTCTATTTAGAGATTTATTCCGATACTTCAATATTCCCCATCAACCAATTGGACATCTTTTTGCCTTTGTCTTTATAAGGGTTAGGAGGAAACAAGGTGAAAGGGGGGATGCTGGCATCTGGGAAGAATAGTTCTACGCTTATCGTTTGCTCGCGATTATGATTGACGTAGGCTGTAAAATAGATATGGTAATGTCCACTCACATCACCACCATTATCATACTCTCCTCTAGCAGTATTTGGCAATAAGGTAACAGATTCTATGTCCTGCTTTTCCCGGGCTAAGTGTGCGATGATCTCACGCTTAATGGCAGCCTCATGACTTCTGACGAAATTCCCATCATCACTGTATCCAGGATGCTCACTAAGAGAATAGAAAACAATGACCATCAGAAAAGGTAGAGAAATTAAAAAAATAATTAGCTTATTCGATTTTAACATGGGGTCCTCATCCTACTTATAAAAAATCTTGACCCAATCCTGCTTTGCACTGAGTATACGAGCAACATACACTGTATGCTTCTCAATATAATAAAATGCGAGATAGTTCTCTATTGGCATATAACGATAGGGTTTCCCATCATTCGTCATCTCACCATAGCCCCGGCTTGATACCAGAGGACAGGCTTCTGGAAACAGTTCTAGGGTCTCAAGAGCACTTAATAGCAAATCAACTTTGCCATCTGCAGCTTGCTGGCTATAAAAATTCACAAGAATATAGTCGTGAATGCCACGCAAGTCCTGCTTAGCCTGATCTGCAAGAAAGACCTGATAGCGTTTCAACTTAGTCAAGACCAAATTCCTTTCTCACATCGGCTACAGAAGTGACTTTCCCTTGAGCAATTTCCTGGTGCCCAACTAAAATCTCCTTCTTCAAATCCTCAAAGGCCACTTGATACTGCGTGTCCTGCAAATCACTTGAAACAAATTCTCTTGGATCCACAGTCCCGTTGGCAATTTTTCGAAGTGCTGCATTTAGGACATCTGACACCGAAATTTTTTGATCTGCAAGTACCTCTTTTGTTTTTTGGTAAAACATCGCATCTGCGCGAAAATTCACTGCTTTCGTGTTTGCCATTTCTACCTCTCCTTTGTACATACAATTTGTATATACATTCTACCATACGAAAGAGAAGGGATTCAAGTGAAAAATGGATTCTTCTTTCACTAAATCTAATTAAGAGATACCGTTAGTTAATCTATATTCTTTCTCTCGTGTCAACTGATACCTCTTAGAATCAACAATTTAAGTAGATTCCACATCTTAATTTAACAACTCCAAGTAATTGTAGTCAATTATATTAGATATATTTTATTAATTTCTTTATAGTAAATTCCTATTTCTCTAGCCAAAAGAACGCTTGGTTTAACATCTCTTTTGTTTGTCCAATGATACACGGTCCATGAGAAATAATAATATTCTTAGGTTCCCATTTCTTTATTTTATGATAACTCTTCAATGCTTGTTTTTTACCAAATAAAAAAGTCATTCTTAAATCTCTTGGTGTTTTACCATTTGGATAGTGATTATCACCTATTTTTAACAGTAGCTTTTCAAAAATCGATAAATTTTCTGTTTCTATGTTTTCAATAAGATCCGTTAAAATTAGAGTTGAACTTTCAGTATGGAAAAAAACAACCTCTTTCACGTAAAAACTTCCCTCAAATGTTGTAAAACAAATTTCCTCGTTCCAATTGGCTTTCTCTAGTTCATGACCATAATATAAATTCATTCCCGATTTTCCGGCACGCTTTTGAACACCACTAGCTAGCCATACTTCTGCTTCCGGAAATAGTTCGTGCCACTCATTTATATAACTATAATGTAAGACATTGGGTGCAATAAGGTGTTTTACCTCACCTAATTGCTTGATTTCAAAAAGTAAATTATCACTAGGCTTAATCGGCGAATGCACCCAAAGACCACCATTCTGCAGACGGATAACTGTCATTCTAGTTGAAAAAGGCACTTTGAAGAGTTTGAAATTCATCAGTACTTCTTCCCCATCTACAATCCAGAGGTTATCTGCTATCTTTTTTAAGGAATTGAGCGGACTATATTTTTTGACTTCCATGAAACTCTGCTTTCTAAATTAATAAAGTATAATCAATCGTTATTCTCCAAAAACGGTAGCACCAAATCAACCCACTCTTGAGGCAGGTAAGCTGATAAATAGCCATGGTTATACCCCTTTGCTTCATACAGGATCGTGTTGCGATGTAGCTGCTGAAATAATTTCGCTGATGCTTTCACACAGTTTAATTCTTTTTCACCATAAATATACAGAACCTGGGCCTTGCTTGCAGAAATCGTGTCCTTCAGCTTGTAACACCCCATATAGGTTTTGTAAATAGTCACTAATGTTTTGATAGGCGTCTTTGGCAGATCCTCCAAATAATATGCTTTTATCTCTTCTGGATAAGCCAGTTTAGGATAGAGTTTGTCCATCATGCTTAATTGAAGTTTACAAGAGAATTTACTGAACATCAGTTTACCAAATAGGGACACTAGAAAGATGCTGAGTTTAGCTAACCCTGGTTGAGGAATACAGAGGCTTCCGTCTATGATGGCTTTCTCAGCTATCTCGCTGTCTAAGGACAAAAGCTCCATAGCAATTTGACCACCAAGTGAAACACCACCGATCGCAAATACCTTCCCACCACAGTGTTCTTTGATATAGTCTAGGATCTCCAAAGCAGAATCTTCCGTAGAAACATAATCGAGATGATATTCTTCACCGTGGCCATTCAAAGTAGGTAAAATAACACGGTATTCTCCTGACAAGATCCGTGCTTGACGAAGATAGTTCCACCAAGAACTGCCACCGCCATGTATCAGCAAGATAGGAGGCAAATTCTTATCACCAAATTCATGGAATTTCATATTTAAACTCCTTACTATACCAGTTTAACTTGTATTGATTAAAATCACCCATATTAAAGATAGTCAGATGTGTTTAAATTTGGGCAAATAATCGTGTCATATTTTCCAAAAATGATATTCCAACGTTTACATTATTCAGTCTTCTTCTTGTTCAAATACCAACTAGGAATGATTTGCTTCATATCATCATACCATTCTAAAATTTCCTTAGCTTGATGTTGCATTACTGATATTTCTTCAGCTCCGTATGGTACAGCCCATGACAGAGCACCAACTATGTTATTTAGAATATAGATGGCAAGAAGTTTCCAAAATAATTCTGGAACCTTACCATCAAAATATCCATCTATCATACCAGACGCAAAAGAGGGAGAGACTTGAGCAGACCATACAATACGATTGAATTCCTCCCAAGGATCTCCGATATCAAATCGATCAAAGTCAATGACATAAATTTTACGATCTTCACCAATCATGAAATTCCCGATATGAAAATCTCCATGTTGGAAAACCTGAGGTCTATCTTTTAGCCATTCTCGATTTGCATTTAAAAAATCAATAAAGATTTGACCATTTTCATATTGGACGGGACATTCTTTGTATTTGGAGATTTTGTCATCAATTTTTCGATTATAAAAGACCTCCCAATCTTCACGAACTTCTGTAATAGGGAGTGAATGAATTTTTTGGAGGATTCTTCCTGCTTCTACTCCGTAAATGTATTGTTGTTCTTTCGAAACAGTTAAAATGGTTTCTCTTGCATCTTTCCCGTCTATCCATTCGTGTAAAGAGTGTACCTCGTCATCGCAGAGTTCTATGCTAATCGGTTTACACATCGGAACTCCAAGAGAAGCTACTTTCTCCATCATATCAAATTCAAATTTTTTAGAATCTAACTTCTCCTTATCAGAAACACGCAAGAAATATTTTTGTTGATTTTGATCTGTCACACAATATTTTTTATCATCTGACCAGCCTTTATTTATGGCTATCTTACTACTAAAATCCATCAATAACTCCTCGATTAACTTTACAACATTACTATATTCTTAACTAATGAAAAGTAATTCGTAGTCCGTCCATTCTTTTACACTTCCTAAAGATACATAAATTTTGACCACGTTCTGAAATTATAATTTCTTCTTAAAATGAATAATTCTATTTGCCTCCTGAAATCCAATATTGAGATGAAATCTTATAGAATCCGTATTCGTTAAAGTACAGTCACTTGCAAATTCCTTACATCCTTTATTTTTCGCCCATTCCTCACATTTTGCACAGAGATTTTTAGCAATATCCTTTAAACGATATTCCTCGTCGACAATAATTCCTTCTAAGAATCCAACAGGACTATATTTACAACCTTCAACATAATCAAATCTGAGTGAACATAGTGCTAACCCTACAATTGTGTCACCTTCAACTTCTGTAAAGATTGCAGTATTTTTGCTATTCGTATATTTTTTTACTTCATCAATAGCTTCTTTATCGGTCAATTGGGGCCATAATTGTTTCATTAGTTCAGCCGTTTTTATAGAATCTTTTGTTATTCCATCCATATTGATGTTCCTCCGCAAATTACAAGCAAGTGTTTCGAATCATCCTGTTAATTTGTTACTCATTGATTGATACCAATACCATACCCTTCTACTTTTCGCTGTCTCAGATTGGAAGAGCAGAGTCACACACTCAGCGGTTCGAACTTACTGTATCATTTCGTCGGTTTCCCCCTCATTCTACGAGTCCTATCCCATGGGCGGAACATCTACTTCTACTTCGTTGATGCCACAACTCGTACAAGCAGTGATACCGCCTCAA
>NZ_JARQVW010000017.1:0-45240 GCF_029589235.1 Streptococcus taoyuanensis | reverse complement strand
CACATTGGTTCGTCTTGTTCAGTTTTCAAAGGTCTTTGTCGCTCTCGCGCGACAACTATATTAGTATATCATGACCTACCCTTACTGTCAACACTTTTTTAAAAAATTTTTTATTTTTTTGAAAGTTTTTTTGAAATAAAAAAATAGAGAGGGAATCCTCTCTATTTATATTCTTGTCTGTATTTGTTTTCTTCAGCTTTGTTAGCCCATACATAATGACCTGGTTTAATTTCAACCATTTGTGGTTTATCTTCAGAATAATCATGTTGTTCTGGATCGTAGATTTTTAGAACTTTTTTACGTTCTAGAATTGGATCTGGAATTGGGACCGCTGAAAGTAGGGATTGGGTGTATGGATGGATTGGGTGGTTAAATAGCTCTTCAGTTTCTGCCACTTCTACAATAACCCCTTTATAGATAACTGCAATACGGTCAGAAATGAAGCGCACAACTGACAAGTCATGGGCAATAAAGAGATAGGTCAAGCCTAATTCTCTTTGGAATTTTTTCAAAAGGTTCAAGACCTGTGCACGTACTGAAACGTCAAGGGCTGAGATTGGTTCATCCGCAATGACAAATTCTGGTTCCATGACAAGTGCACGGGCAATACCGATCCGTTGACGTTGACCACCTGAGAATTCGTGAGGATAACGTGTCAAATGTTCTGCTAGAAGTCCAACCTCATGCATAATATTTTTTACTTTTTCCTGACGTTCTTCTTCACTGTTAAACAAATGGTGGTTGATCAAACCTTCAGAGATAATATAATCAACTGTTGCACGTTCATTCAAACTTGCTGCTGGGTCTTGGAAGATCATTTGAATTTTTCGGATCAACTCTGATTTTTCACTGTGAGAGTTTCTTCCGTTGATCTTGCGACCGTCATAAATAATTTCTCCAGCACTTGTATCATTCAAACCGATGATCGCACGTCCAATTGTCGTCTTCCCACTTCCTGATTCACCAACAAGAGAGAACGTTTCTCCCTTATTAATGAAGAAGTTGGCGTTCTTTACAGCAACAAATTTTTTACTTCCTTCACCGAAGGAAATTTCTAAATCTTTAATTTCAACTAATTTTTCAGTCATTTCCTTCCTCCTATTCTGTAATGTGAGTAAAGCCCATTTTTGAGCCAATCTTTTCGTGAAGGTTTTCGATTACTTCTGGTTTATGAACTGTCGGTGCATCTGGATGGAGCAACCATGTCTTAGCCCAGTGAGTATCGGTTACTTTGAAAGCAGGTGCCTCTTCTTCAAAATCAATCTGCATCGCATAGTCTGAACGAAGTGCGAAAGCATCTCCTTTAATCGGAGCATACAATGAAGGCGGAGTTCCTGGAATAGAGTAAAGATCACCATCTGAGGTTGACAATTGAGGCAAGCTTGAAAGCAAGCTCCATGTGTATGGATGTTTTGGATCGTAGAAAATTTCTTCTACTTTACCAAACTCAACAATTTCTCCAGCATACATAACGGCTACTTTATCTGCAATACTTGCAACCACACCTAAGTCGTGGGTGATAAAGATAACTGTAAATTGGTATTCTTTTTGAAGGGATTTCAACAAATCAATGATTTGCGCTTGAATGGTTACGTCAAGGGCTGTTGTTGGTTCGTCACAGATTAAGATATCTGGACGGCAGGCCAAGGCGATGGCAATAACGATCCGTTGACGCATCCCACCTGAATATTGGAATGGATACTCATCAAAACGACGTTCCGCATCTGGAATTCCAACTTTCTCCATATAGTCCAAAGCCATTTCTTTGGCTTCTTTAGCTGTTTTCCCTTGGTGTTTGATAATGACTTCTGTAATTTGTGAACCAATTGTGTTGATTGGGTCCAAACTTGTCATTGGGTCTTGGAAAATTGTAGCGATCTTAGATCCACGAATATTTTCCCAATCTTTATTCGATTTCAAATCTGTCAATTCTTGACCACGGTATTTAATCGAACCTTGGGCAATACGGCCGTTATCTTCTAACATTCCGGTGAACGTTTTTGTCAAAACTGATTTCCCTGAACCTGACTCACCAACTAAGGCAAGAACTTCACCTTCTTCTAGCTCAAGCGATACGCCACGAATAGCTGTCAATACGCGATCGCGCACGTCAAATTCCACTACGATATCTTGAGCAGATAAAATAATATTGTTATTTGATGTCATATCTACTCCTCCTATCTATGTGTACGTGGGTCGCTGGCATCGGCCAAGTTTTGTCCGACGATAAAGAATGACAAGGATACTAAAATCAAAACAGTAAGCGGAATCCAGAATAGGTAGGCATTTGTAGTTACGTTTTGAGAATAGTCAGAAATCAACCGTCCCAAACTTGGAACTGTGATTGGAAGACCAAGTCCGAAGAAGGAAAGGAAAGCTTCGTAAGAAATAAAGCTTGGAAGTAACTGTGATGTTTGTGTCACGATAACAGATACCAATTGAGGCAAAATATTTTTCGTAACAATTTTCAAAGTTGGTGTTCCTAATGTTCGGCTGGCCAAGTTGTACTCCAAATCACGGTAACGCATGATTTGGACACGAATGGTATAGGCAATTCCGATCCATCCAGTTAAGGACATGGCAAGAATCAAGTTCCAGAAACCAGATCCCATTGAGTAAGTCAAGACGATAACGATCAACATAAACGGAATGTTTGAAATAACGTTATAAACTTCCATCATGATACGGTCGATGGATTTTGAGATCCCCCAAATTCCACCAACGATAACTCCGACAACCACGTTAATAACAGTGGCGATGAAGGAAATGATAATTGAATTCCGAGCACCAAACCAAACTCCATCAAAGAGGGATTTACCGTTATTATCTGTACCAAAGAAAGCTTTGGCACTTGGTGGATTCAAACGTGCTGAAAAGTCATTTACCTTACTTACGTCGTTGTAATCAAAATTTGAAAACATAGGATAGACAAAACTCATCAAGAGAATCCCAATCAAAATAGCAAGCATAATGATAGTGGTTCTTTTTTTCAAGAATTGTCTGAATACAGATTTCCAGTATGAATACGCTGGAGCATCGATTACTTCAGAGGCAAAGTCATCACGTTTTACAAACTGAAATTTATTTTTATCGATTGTAGCCATTATTTGCCTCCTTTCGTATTCGTTAATTTAATCCGTGGATCAAGCACTGTCATCAAGATATCACCTAACATGGCAGCAAAGATACCAAGTGATGTGAAGATGAAGACAAGTCCGATGACCATGGTGTTGTTTGATGCTTTAATAGAGTCAATCAACATTTTACCCATACCTGGGAAAGCGAAGACTGTTTCAGTCAACGTCGCACCTGAGATAACTCCAATGATAGCCCCTGGAATTCCAGAAACTAGTGGAACCATCGCATTTTTGAAGATGTGTTTTCTTGAGATCTCACGTTCTGACAATCCTTTTGAACGAGCAAAACGGACGAAATCCTGAGAGTGAATATCGATCATATAACGACGAATCCAAACGGCGATAAATGGCGCACTCAATAAACCAAGAATCAGAGACGGCAATACATATGAACGCCAGTCCTGTGCTCCAAGTACTGGGAATGAGTCTGGAAGTCCAAAGAATGAACCTGCTAGACGCACGATATAGACAAGGGCAATGGTTGGGAGAGACATCATAAATGTCAAGGCCGCAGTAGAGATGCTATCAAACCATGAGTTCTTGAAAAGAGCCATATAAGATCCTAATGGGATCGCAATCAAGTAGGCAATCGCAATACCAATCAAACCAATGATTGAAGAAGATGCAATCATGGATGGATTCTCATAGTTGCTCAACGTTGCTGTATAGGCATCCCCTTTACCAAATCGACTGATATCTTGTGAGTCTGCCTTACTTGGTGATTTGTAGGTACGTGAGTAGATATCGATGGAAGATGTCTTTTTACCTGTTGGGAAGTTCACTTCACTCTTCTTAGTCGTTCCTTGTCCTTGGGTAATAACTTGAAGAACAGGGGTATTTGAATAAGTTGGATATGAATTTCCAAGGTTTAAGGTCACAAAGTTTTGGTGTACATATGGGAACTGACCATTAAAGTACAAGAGGTATTTGTGTTTCGTACCAGAACCCACTACAGACCATCCAATAGATGGATCATTTTCAATACGGATATAGCGTTTGAGATTTGGATTTGAGGCATCTTTCACCCAACCTGGATGATCAAACTGAATCAAATTCGCATAGAAGCTGATGACACGTTCAAAAACCGGAATTTCACGCACCGCATAGAAAGACTTACTTTCCGGGAAACGTTTCAACTGCCAACCATGACCTAATTTTTCAATATATTTTTTGTAGATCTTTTCATTAGCAGTTGTCGCATCAACCGTTACGGAAGAATCTTCTTTACTTGCTTTTTGTTGCAAGCTCTTTGAATCCATGTATTCCAAATAACCCATGCGATCGTAGACAGTATTTTCGTAGTTGATCTTCGAATCTTTTGTCTTCGCTACTTTATTGTAGTTGGGGTCATTTTTAAAGATGAGATTTCTCGGTGTTAGCGTATAGATAATCATGTAGGTTAATGTCGTGACGAGAAAGATCGACACTAACGAACGCAAAATACGCATAAAAACATATTTTTTCATATTTCATTCCTTTAATGTCCAAAAGAACTTTCTCCCCTAGAAGAGAAAGTTCTAATGAAAAGCAATAATTTAATTATTTAACGTGTTTTTCAAGATCTTGTTGAGCTTTTTTGTTTGACTCAGCTTTTTCTTTTTGCCATTTCTTAAGAGCTTCATCGTATTGTTTCTTAGTAACAGGTTCATCTTGAACTTCTACATATTTGAAGTATGCTGAACCTTTGTTACCAGCTTGAGCTGAAGCACCAGAGAATGGTACCACTTTAGAGATAACAGTTGCTGCGCCTGATGATGACATTGTAGGTACTACAATCGCGCTATCTGTCAACCAAGCTTGAGCTGCTGCATATTTTTCATAACGTTTCACAACATCTTGTGTTTCGTTGTTTGCATCGTCAAGAAGTTTTGCAAACTCATCCAAACCGACAGCTTTAGCTGATGGGTTATCTACACCACCTGCAAAACCAAGGTAGACTTTTGTTTGGTCTTCAGAAGATGGTTGGAGAGTATCAAGGTAAGTTGATGGATCTTGATAGTCTGGGTTCCAACCGACCATACCTTGAAGATCCCAATCTGCATCTGCAGCTGATGGAACATTCAATGTGATGTTCAACACTTCGTCTTGGTCCATCATTTGAAGGTCAACAACTACGTTGTCTTTACCAAGAGTTTCTTCTACCGTTTGTTTCAATGATTGCATACGTGTAACTATACTTGTTGCATTTTGAATAACAGGAACGTCAATATGAATTGGGAATTGAACGCCGTCTTTTTGAAGTTCAGCTTTGGCTTTTTCAAGTTGTGCTTTCGCTTTATCTTTGTTGTAAAGACCATCTTGACCATCTGCAAGGTTGATACCTTTCCATTGGTCTCCATAAGTAGTCAACTTATCTGCAACTACATTTCCGAAGTCTTTTCCATCTACTTGTACGAATGCAGGTGCAACATATGTATTACGGATAGCTGGTTTAGCAAATTCTTTACCATTGACTTGTGCTGAGTAGTTTTCACGATTCAAGGCAAAAGTGATGGCTTGACGGAAATCTTTGTTCAAGATTGCTTTCTTAGTAGAAGATTTTTCAGCATCTGATTTCTTTGCAGTATGTTTGTAAGATTGACGATCGATGTTGAAACCAAGGATTGCTACACCTGAACCAGCTGGTGTGTTATAGATATTGTCCTTGTATTTTTTCTCTACTGTTGCAAAGTTTGAGCTTGATGGGAAAAGACGAGCAGCTGTATAAGCTCCATCAGAGAAACCACGTGCCAATGAATCTTGGTCTGATCCATCGTAATAAGTAAGTTTTACTTCCTTGACGTGAACGTTTTTCTTATCCCAGTAGTTGTCATTCTTTTCAAATACAACAGATGATTTTGATGTAATAGATTTCAAAAGGAATGGTCCGTTTGCAAGTACTGATTTCACATCGTTTGGTTGACCAAAATCATCTCCCTTACTCTTCAAGAAATCTGTGCTAATTGGGAACAAGATTCCGTTTGTTGTTTTAGAGTTCCAGAAGGTTTCAGGTTTGTTCAATGTATATTGAAGTGTGTAATCATCAACCGCTTTGACACCAACTTGGCTGAAGTCTGTAGTTTTTCCTTGCACATAATCATCCAAGCCTTTGATTGAGCCTTGAACTAGTGGAAGTTCTTCTGATTTTTTATCAGCAGCATGTTTCAAACCAGTCACGAAGTCTTTGGCAGTCACTTCACCGCGTTCTTCACCATCTGCATCGTACCATTTAACACCCTTACGAATCTTGTAGGTATAAGTCAAACCGTCTTTTGAAACAGACCAATCTTCCGCAAGTGATGGCACAAGATTTCCATACTTGTCATTTTCCATCAAACCGTCTACGATGTTTGTAGTGAGATCTTGAGTGGCAGATTTAGAAGACACAGTATAGTCCAAAGTTGTTGGGTCAGTAGTGTAGACATAACCATAGTTTTTGTCTTCGCCTGAGCTTGCTTTGCTAGTATTTGAACTAGAACATGCAGCTAACAATCCAGCTGCAAGGAGTGTTACTCCGGCAACTGCGAATACTTTACCTTTTTTCATAGGAATTCTCCAATAGTTTTTTTAGATTTGTTTAAGATTATATCACAAGTAGAAAAAAAAGTAAACTAAATTTTCTGAATATTTGATTTTTCACTATTCAAAAACCTTGCTATGACTGACTTTTTAGGCTAATTGATGATTTTACAATTTTCCATTAATCATTTGTATGATACAATAGAGAGGACTAAGCAACGAGGAAACAACTGTGAAAAAATTCTTTCTTTCTTTTTTAACCTTCATCCTGCTGTTATGCAGTTTACCTTATCATGTCGTTCTAGCAGACGATCTAGATCTTCCTGCTCAAAGTGCTATTGCTGTTGAAGCTGATACAGGTAAAATCTTATATGAAAAGGATTCAGAGAAAAGGCGAGATGTGGGGGGACTATCTACACTCTTGACCACTTATCTGATTTTCGAAGCCATTCATGAAAAAAAACTTTCTCTGAAAGATCCTATTAAATTGTCTGAGAAAGCTCTGGCCTTAAATGATATCGAAGGTGCTGGTACTCTTCCTATGGAGGCGAACCAATATACGGTTGATCAGCTATTGACTGCTCTTTTAGTTGGAAATTCTAGCACCGCTGCCTTGGCCTTAGCTGAGAAAGTGGGGGGCTCTGAGAAAAGCTTCGTTGAAAAAATGAAGCAAAAACTTTCTGAATGGGGCATTCAATCTCCTCATTTAATCAATGCTACCGGATTAAATACTCAAACCATCAATGGAGATCCTGACGGGAAAGAAGACGAAAATCAATTGAGTGCTTATGATATTGCTGTTATTGCCAAGCACTTACTCCAGGATTTTCCTGAAGTGACCAAATATACTTCAAAACCCACTGCTCTTTTTTCAAACACGCAGATTGAAAACCCCAATCTGATGCTAGAAGGCATGCCGAATTACCGTTCAGGCGTTGACGGCCTTCGGGTCAGCAACTCTACCAAAGGAGGCATCACCTTTGCTGCATCAACGACGCAAAATGGCATCCATATGATCACAGTTGTCATAGGAGTTGAGGCAGTTGACGGTGATCCATACGCACGCTTTGTGGCTACTTCTTCTCTGATGAACTACGTGGTACGGACCTTTGTTTCTTCCATCGTCGTCAAAAAAGGAGATCCCTACGGAAAAAGTAAGGCAACTATCATGGATGGGAAGTCAGAGACTGTTTTAGCTGTTGCAAAAAAAGACTTCTATATCGTCGAAAAGCAAGGCAGCCAAGCGGAACCAAAAATTCAATTCAAGAGTAACCAAGAATCATTCCGAGCACCTGTCAAATCAGGCACAAGTCTTGGAAAATTACACTACACTGATCCAGATAAAATCGGACGTGGCTACTTAGAAGATCAAGAACCAACAGTCGATATGGTAGCAGGAAGAACCATTGAGAAAAGCTTTTTCTTAAAGGTTTGGTGGAATGAATTCGTCCGTTATGTCAACGAAAAATTATAAGCAAAAAAATCACAATGGAGTCAAATCCATTGTGATTTTATTTTGCTATTAAAACGAATTATCCTACAGATCCTTCCATTTCGTAGCTAATAAGTCGGTTTAACTCAACGGCATATTCCATTGGAAGTTCTTTTGTAAAGGGTTCTACAAATCCCATGACAATCATTTCTGTCGCTTCTGATTCAGACAGACCACGACTCATCAAATAATAAAGTTGCTCTTCTGAGATTTTTGAAACCTTAGCTTCGTGCTCCAAAGCAACTTGTGAGTTGTGGATTTCATTAAATGGAATCGTGTCTGATGAAGATAAATCATCCATGATAATAGTGTCACACTCAATGTGAGAAACTGATTTCTTAGAGTTCTTGTTGAAGGTCACTTGTCCACGGTAGTCTACCTTTCCGCCACCCTTCGCGATGGATTTGGATACGATAGACGAGCTAGTGTGAGGGGCATTGTGGATCATCTTGGCACCTGTATCTTGGTGTTGACCTGCATTCGCAAAGGCAATGGACAACATGGTCCCACGCGCTCCTTCTCCATCCAGATAAACAGATGGGTACTTCATGGTTGTCTTCGCTCCTAAGTTCCCGTCGATCCACTCAACTGTGGCATCTTTTTGAGCTTTGGCCCGCTTGGTGACCAAGTTGTAGACATTGTCCGACCAGTTTTGGATGGTCGTGTAACGCATATAAGCACCATCTAAGGCAAAGATCTCAACAATCGCTGCATGCAGGCTATTGCTTGAGTAGGTCGGCGCTGTACAGCCTTCCACATAGTGAACACTTGCTCCCTCATCCACGATAATCAAGGTGCGCTCAAACTGACCTGTATTTTCATTGTTGATACGGAAGTAAGTTTGAAGGGGGACATCTACTTTTACGCCTTTTGGTACATAAATGAAGGTTCCACCAGACCAGACTGCTGAGTTGAGGGCAGCCAATTTGTTATCCGTTGGTGGCACTAACTTCGCAAAATACTGTTTGAACAGGTCTGGATATTCTTTTAGGGCAGAATCCGTATCGGTAAAGATAATCCCCAACTTTTCAAACTCTTCTTTCATATTGTGGTAAACCACTTCTGATTCATACTGAGCAGAAGCCCCCGCTAAGTAAGCACGTTCTGCTTCAGGAATCCCGATACGCTCAAAGGTTTCCTTGATTTTCTCTGGAACTTCGTCCCATGAACGGGCAGGTTTATCCGAAGGTTTTTGATAATAGATCAAATCATCAAAGTCAATCTCTGATAGATCGGCTCCCCAGGTTTGCATGGGCATCTTTTTGAAGGTTTCAAAAGATTTCAAACGGAATTCGAGCATCCATTCGGGTTCATTTTTTGCTGCAGACAATTCACGAATAACCGCTTCATTCAATCCCTTCCCGGTAGAGAGAATGGGTTGAACATCATCGTGAAATCCAAATTTATATTCACCGAGATCAATTGGTTTCGGTTCGACTCTTTCTTCAGCCATAATTTCCTTTCTTTCTCTGTTTCTTCTTTTAACTATTTGCTACGTTCGATCGCTTTTTTAAGAGCATTCCATGAGAGGGTCGCACATTTAATCCGTTGTGGGAATTTTGAGACTCCAGATAAGAAGGCTGCGTCTCCCAATTCCTCTTGGCGAGGATCTGACTGGCCTTGGACCATTTCTGAAAAGACCTGCGCCAATTCTTCGACTTCCTCTTTTGTTTTTCCCATTACAGCATCCGTCATCATACTAGCTGAAGCGGTTGAGATCGTACATCCTGAATTAACAAAGGCGATATCTTCCACCCTGTCATTCTCATCAAATTTCACACTTAACTGGATCACATCTCCACAAGTTGGATTGTTGAGTTGGATCTGATCAACATCTTCAATCTGGCCCTGATGGTGAGGGTGTTTTGAATGGTCAGCTACGACCGCCATGTACAGCGAATCTAATTTAGAAAGTGCCATTGAAAAACTCCTTTGCTTTGATCAATGCCTCAATTAATTTATCACAGTCCGCTTTGGTGTTGTAGATATAAAAACTTGCTCTCGTTGTCGCTGGAACTTGTAGGTATTGAAGGAGCGGTTGTGCACAGTGGTGACCTGCACGAACAGCAATCCCTTCATAATCTAATGCTGTTGCTAAGTCATGCGGATGGAGATCTCCTAGATTGAAGGAAATGACGCCAGAACGTTTTGCTAAGTCTTGGGAACCATAAATGGTCAAGCCTTCGATCGCCTGTAATTTTGGAAACACATAGGCAATCAATTCTTGCTCATGCGCTTCTACCTGGTCCATCCCCAGCTCTTCTAAGTAATCGATTGCTGCACCGAGACCAATTGCTCCCGCCATATTAGGTGTTCCAGCTTCAAATTTCCAAGGCAATTCCTTCCAAGATGCAGATTGTTCGTAAACAAAGTCAATCATCTCGCCCCCAAACTCGATCGGAGACATTTGCTCTAAGATTTCTTCCTTCCCATAGAGGACACCAATCCCTGTTGGTGCAGCCATCTTATGGCCAGAAAAAGCAAAGAAATCCGCATCTAAGTCTTGTACATCAATGGCCATATGAGGGGTTGATTGAGCCCCATCTACGACCATGATCGCTCCAACTTCATGAGCTAATCGAGCAATTTCCTTGATCGGATTGACCACCCCTAAGACATTCGAAGCATGGGTGATGGAGACAAATTTTGTCTTCTCACTAAGCTTGCTCTTTAAGTCCTGCATATCCAGTAAGCCATCTTTTAGATAGACATAGACCAGTTTTGCTCCTGTCTTCTTGCAGGCTTGCTGCCAAGGAATGATATTGGAGTGATGTTCCATGATGGAAATCAGGACTTCATCCCCTTCCTTTAGGACTTCTTCTGCATAGCGGGCTACCCAGTTGAGCCCAGTCGTTGTCCCTCTTGTAAAGAGCACTTCCTTGGTTGATGAAGCGTTGATAAATTTTCTGACTTTCTCACGCGCCGCCTCATAGGCTGCTGTCGCTCGTTCAGCCAAAGTATGGACTCCACGATGGACATTGGCGTTATCTTGCAAATAATAGTGATTAACTGCTTCAAGAACACGTTTAGGTTTTTGCGTCGTCGCTGCATTATCTAGATAAACCAAAGGCTCATCATGGACTAGTTGATCGAGAATGGGAAAATCTTGAGCAATTGTATTTTTATCTAGCATTGTTTCTCCTTAGCGTTGAGATAACTTTTCTTCAATGGTGCCAATCATTTCATCACGTACTTCTTTAACTGGGATTTCAACAATAACAGATCCCAAGAAACCACGCACCACTAAGCGTTCCGCTGTGTGTTGATCCAGACCACGACTCATGAGGTAATACATATCTTCTGGGTCCACTTGACCGATCGATGCAGCATGGCCTGCTGTGACGTCATTTTCATCAATCAAGAGGATTGGGTTGGCATCTGAACGTGCTTGATCCGATAACATCAAGACACGGCTTTCTTGCTGAGCATCTGCTCCTTTAGCCCCCTTGATAATATGACCAATTCCATTGAAGGTCAAGGTTCCTTTTTCAAGAATAACCCCGTGTTGCAAGATATTTCCGATCGAGTTGCAACCAAAGTTGGTCACGCGGGTGTCAATTCCTTGAACCTGACGACCGCTTGATAAAGCAACGACTTTCAAATCTGCATGACTTCCGTTTCCAACCAAGTCACTGTCAAAGTCTGCAACCACGTTACCTTCGTTCATAACACCGATAGCCCAATCAATGCTGGCATCCTGACCTAGTTTCCCACGTCGACTGATGTAGGCTGTGACATTTTCACCCAGACGGTCAATCGCCGCAAATTTCACTTGGGCACCTGAGCGGGCGATCACCTCAACCGTCACATTCGCAGTTGCTGTTGCTGAGCCTTCACCTTTTGATTCTAGGCGTTCCAAATAGCTAAACTTGCTGTTTTTGCCTGCAATAATCAAAATGTGTTTATTAAAAGGTACATCACTATCACTATCCTGGTAGAAAATACCTTCGATGGGTTCTGAAATTTCGACATTTTCTGGAATATAAAGGACAGCCCCACTATTAAAATAAGCCGTGTGGTATGCTGCTAGCTTGTCGTCATCGTATTTGACTGAAGACATGAAGTAGTCTTCTACCACCTTCGGAATTTCTTCTAGGGCAGAATGGAAATCTGTGAAAAGAACTCCTTGGTCTGCCAAGGCTTGTGGCACCTGTTCAAATACAGTTTGGGTTCCAACTTGGACTAATTTTAAATTTGAATCGAGGGCTGTAAAATCGGGAACATTGGCAGAAGCCTCGCTTTCTGTGATCGTCCCATCTCCAAGATTCCAGCGGTGGAATTTGACACGTTCAATGGCTGGCAATTCCAACTGATCGATCTTGTCAAAAGCTTTTTTTCGTAAATCTTGCAGCCAGCTTGGCTCAGCATGCAGTTCCGAAAAGAGGGTAATATTTTCAATACTCATTTTTTTCTCCTAATAAAGATACTATCTGTTTGATTTTATGACAACATTAGATCACTTGTCATCAGGTTATAGTTCTTCTTTATAGTCGTAACCGAGTTCTTCTGCGAGTTGGGCATATCCTTCACGTTCCAAGCGTGCAGCCAATTCTGGTCCACCTGAAAGCACGACACGACCTTCCATCATCACATGAACGACGTCAGGAGTAATATAGTTCAACAAACGTTGGTAGTGGGTGATGATCATCGCTCCAAAACCTTCACCCCGCATTGCATTAACCCCTTTAGATACGACCTTAAGAGCATCGATATCCAAACCAGAGTCAATTTCATCCAAAAGGGCAAATGTTGGTTCCAACATCAACAATTGAAGGATTTCATTGCGTTTTTTCTCACCACCAGAGAAGCCTTCGTTCAAATAGCGTTCTGCCATTTCTTCTTTCATGTTGAGCAGTTCCATCTTTTCATCCAATTTTTTGATGAAATCACGAATAGAGATCTTCTCGTCCTCTTCTTTACCAGCATTCATGGCTGCACGTAAAAATTCTGCATTGGTAATTCCTGGGATTTCTGAAGGGTACTGCATAGCAAGGAACAAGCCCATCCGTGCACGTTCGTCTACTTCCAATTCCAAGATGTTGACACCATCAAAGAGAATCTCCCCTTTGGTTACTTCATAATTTGGGTTTCCCATAATGGCAGCTGACAGAGTAGATTTCCCTGTTCCATTTGGTCCCATGATGGCTGCGATCTCACCAGTTTTTAGGGTCAGGTTTACACCTTTTAAAATTTCTTTGCCTTCAATTTCAACGTGAAGGTCTTTAATTTCTAATGTCGACATTGCATTCCCTTTCTTTTTACTTTGAAGTCTAGAAGGTTCTCAAAGCATCGATTCCTTCATCACAAAGTATTTTTTTACCTTTCAAGTATATCAAAAAAAAGCCTAAATGGCTTTTCTTTTGATTAGAACTATTCTTATTTAGTTTTTTCTTTTCGTTTTTGACGAACTTCCTCCCGATAGGAAGAATTCCCTATATAGCGCAGAACATTTAACAAAGGACTATGATGTGGCCCTAAAACCCCAATCAATTCTGCTAACAACTCTACTCCAAACAAGAGCCCGATCACAAGTAGGACACCCCCAATACGACTCGAGATGTTGAGCAAGAGAGAAATCAAGGAGAAAATCATCGAAATCCCATAGATCACCAATACAGTTCCCCGATGTGTCAAGCCCAGAGAAAGAAGTCGGTGGTGCAAGTGATTGCGATCCGGTTTATAAAATTTTTGACCAGATAGGGTCCGACGGATAATGGCTAAAAAGGTATCTGTAATCGGTACTCCGAGGATAATCATTGGTGTGACTACCGCAACAGCTGTCGCATTTTTCAAACCTTGCAAGGACAAAACAGAAATCATGAATCCGATAAACAAGGCACCGGTGTCTCCCAAATAGAGAATGGCCGGATGGTAGTTAAAGGGAAAGAAACCTGCGATGGACGCAACCAAGACAAAGATCGTCATGGTCAGAAAGAGATTGGGGACTGGTAGAAAGAAATAGGACACAATCCCCATTGTCACTAGGGAAATAATAGAGACCCCACTCACCAAGCCATCTAATCCATCAATCAGATTGACCGCATTGGTAATAGAAACAATCCAAATCACCGTCAAAAGATACGATAGCCATGGTTCAAAATGAAGTAAGGGACCACCGAATGGAATCTTAAAATCATTCAGCCGAAAATCTGTCAAAAACCAGACCAGACTCGCTGCCAGCAGGATGCCGATCATCTTTTTCTTGGCAGACAACTCTTTTACATCATCGATCAAGCCTGTGAGAGCGATAATCCATCCTGCGCCCACGACCGGCAAGGTATAAGATAGGTAACTTTTGATTGGTGCGGTAGTGGATGTCAGCATAGGAATAAACACAAGAGTCGCAATTGAAAAAGCAATCACAATAGACAGTCCACCCGCACTTGGCATGGGCTTGGTATTGATCCGACGCGCATTCGGATAATCTACAGCATCAATCTTAAAGGAGAACAAGCGAACCAAGGGCGTCAATACCAAGGCAATCATAAAAGTTCCAATCAGCACCAGAACAAATTGCAAGGAAAAGGACATCATAAGCTAGCAACTTTCTTCAAATTCTCAATCGCACCAGACACCATTAGTAAGTGACCATGTTCCTGCAGAACAGCTCGTGTCACTTCTGAATCATCTGCATACTCCCGAATGATGGCAAGCAACCAGGTTGGATATTGATTTGGTTGATCCTCTGTATCGATCAAGACAGTTAAATAATAATCAGACCCCATTTTGTATAATTCAGAGGTATCCACTGGAAAGCTGACCGTTTTTGAAAAGGCAACTGCTTGCTGGATATTTGAAAAACGCAAAATGTAATAAATATACTGACTTACTGGTGCTTCAGATGTCTGATCTTGTTCTTGATTGTCCCGCAACTCTTCTTGTTCCAAATGGTGAATAGCTTCTGCATCCCCTTTTGTCTTATCAGAGATCGTTTTTTCCAAGGTTTTGATAAATTCATCTGGCGTCATGCGCGACAACTCTTCCATATCAGGAAGATCTGACAAATCCTCAAAATCCAATTGTTGATCAATTTTTGATTTGGTAACAAAAACATCCAATTTATCCGGTTTTGGTGTCACACGAAAGCTCAGCATCCCGCTATCCAGAAAGCTTTCTGGCATTTCGAGTTCATCCAAAATGGCATAGAAAAATTCTTCTGTTTTTTCTTGTGGGACAAGGAAATCAGCAATTTCCATTCCTCGTTCTTCTAAGTCTTCTAGTTGGATCGTGATCTTAATGGTTGAATCACTAATTTGCTTCATCTTCATAGTATAACCTCATACTTCTAGTCTTACTATTATACTAAAAAAATGGATAGAATTCAAAAAAAGGATGCATAGAAAAGAGGTCGGGACAAAAGTCTCCAACCTCAATAAACAATTTGATCGAGTTCAACCGTTCTCTTAGAAAATAACACGGAAGAGTCCATACAATAGCAAGATGGAACCAAGAACAATCCGGTATTTCCCAAAGACAGTGAAATCATGATTTTTCACATAATCTGTCAAGAAGCGGATGGCGTACATGCTGACCACAAAGGCCACTCCCATCGCTACCAGTAGAATAAAGAATTGCCCAAGTGCTAGTGAATGTCCGCCAAGAGCGAATTTCCCAACCTTTAAGAGGCTAGCCCCAAACATGGCTGGAATCCCCAAATAAAAGGTAAATTCTGTCACCACTGGGCGGCTAACACCATTGATCAAACCACCTACAATCGTAGCACCTGAACGGCTTGTTCCTGGAAATAGCGATAAAACTTGGAAGAGTCCAATATAAAGAGCTGTTCGATAAGGTAACTTATGCAATTCCGTTACTGCTGGCTCAACTTGTTCCCGTCTTTCCAGATAGATAAAGGCAATCCCGTAGGTGATCAACATAATCGCAACGGAAATCGAATTGTGGAAATGCGCCTCAAACCAATCATCCAATTTAAAAACAAAGACAAGAGGGAGCGTTGCAACCGCAACTTTTGCCCATAATTGCCAAGTTCGACGTACTTCTAGTGGAGATTTACCAGGTTTGAAGGGATATAATTTATCGAAATAAATCACCACAACCGCTAGGATTGCACCCAATTGGATCACGACATTGAACATCTCCATAAAGGCCGGATCTTGATTTTTAAACTGCACAAAATCCTGTAACAGAATCAAGTGACCTGTACTTGAGATCGGTAACCATTCTGTAATCCCCTCGACAATCCCAAAAAGAACCGCCTTGATTAATTCGATCAGAAACATCTTTTTCTCCTAAACTTACATTTGCTCTATTATATCATAAATCTATGGACTGGACCAGGCCTTCTAAACTAGAAGGGAAAGAGCTACCAAGACCATTCTTAGTGCTACTTAGAAGGCACCAAAGCCTCCTCCGCCTCCTCCGCCAGAGAAACCTCCTCCACTACCAGAGGAAACTGTGAAATGACTAGCTGTCGATGCTGTCGATCCATAAGTAGACATGGCATGACTTGAGTGGGTCACATCATGATAGAACGGGGTGTAAACGAAGGCGTTTAAGGCTTGATTTTCTAAATGAATATTCCGAAGCTTCATGACCTTTGTGACCTGATCAGCTACACCATACAAGGCCGCATAGACCAATAAGCGATTCCATAGGACCAGAGACTGCAACTCTGCATCGTTGAGGTGGGCAATCTCTTTCAACATCCGACCAAAACTATCCCAGTAATAGCGTTGCTCAGCACCCGCAAGATTGACAACACCATCTCGTAGGCAGGCTTTAAAGACACCATTGAAGCGCACTGGCATAAACCAAAGTGTGAGGATCCCTATCAAACAAGGAACAGAGAACCAACCCATCCCAAAGATGGCAAAGATTTCTGCTCCAAGGGCGATAAACCAAGCAGCCCAACCAAAGAAGAGACTTCGTCTAGCTTGCGCTTCTTCTTTTGCTTCTAAAGGGCGATAGTAGCTTGGCAAATGGAGATCTTCCACCTTGCGATGAACATCTCGGGCCACTTGGTTGACAGCCGTATCAAAACGAGCCTGAGCCTTACTTCCTAGTGAACGAATCGCATCTTGATCTGCTTTTTTGGCATGTTTGTATACATCATCACTGAATTCATAATTCTCAAAGAGACGGTTAACAGGACAGGAAACTTGATCCCCAAAAGCCATATTCATAAAGGAGCGTTCAAAATCATCCACATGTCCATGAGACTTTCTGGTCAAAACGACTTCATTTCCTTGTTGCTCATAGACAATCACTCCACGATCCATCAGATCCAGCAAAGTAGCTTGAAGCATTTTTTCAAATGTGAATACTGGCGGAGTCGCCTTCTCTTTATTGGTTGGGGAAGCCTCGTCTAATTCGGCTGAATAAACAACCGAGCTCATAACAAGAGGTGCAATATCCTGTGGAATCTCATAAAGACGAGTATTGGTCGGATAGGTCACACCAGGCCAAATCATTTTTTTGAACCGATTGCGGCCCAAGAGAGCAAGAAGCCAGAGTGCAATAATGAAGGCTGGCAAGATCCAGTTCCAAAACATGCGTGTCCAGTATTTTTCCTGTTCAATTTTAGCTTGGTTCTTGTGAAATTCATCCAATTTGGTTAATCCTGTATTTCGACCAGAATCATACAAAGTAGTTAGATCTGACTTCAACCAGTAACCATACAACTCCACAGCCTTTCCTTTGCCTAGGTTATAGAAAGTGGCAGAATAGATTCCATCTTCTTTCTTTACAGTCACATCCGGTCCCATAAAGGCTGTATGGATATACAGTTCCGATTGGGCATTAGCTGGTGCAAACTTAGGAATAACACGAAATTGAACCTCGTCCACCTTCTGATCACCATCTGTGATCGGTTTCCAGTTCAACTCCAAGATATCCTTGTGTGAATAGAGGAGATTTTTTAATTTCCATGTAACTTTAATTTTGACAGTATCTGTCGCTACACCACTGTTATAAATTTTCACTCGGTAGCCATCACCTAGATTCGTAATCTCAGGTTCTCTTTGAAGCTCACGACCTTCCACCTCAACCTTTGGCGGTATCTCAATCGCAAAGCCTTGTGGCATGTTCCCTGCCGTTCCTAGGCTAACATACTGCCCTCTATAAGAATCTTTGAAATAATAAACCAGTTCTTCCTCATAGGTGGCGTCGTCCCAGGTATCCAAGGTCAAGGTTCCACCATAGTAAAGTACATCATAAGATGGGCTAGATGCATGGACATTCTGACTGACAAAAAGGCAGGCCAGAAAGGCGAAAAAAACATACAAATACTTTTTCATTTGATCACGCTCCTTTGTATTATTATAGCATTTTTTAAATAAAAAGAGGACCATGTTTGAAATGCAGCCTATTTTACTGTACAATAGGAGAAGTTAAAATAAGGAAGAGGAGAAAAAATGAAAAAAACATTATTCGCGCTCTTAACAGGGCTTTTCATTTGCCTGGGGATCACACAGGTTGCTCATGCAGATGACTATTTACGAATCGGAATGGAAGCAGCCTACGCTCCTTTCAACTGGACCCAAGAAGATGATGCAAATGGAGCTGTTAAAATTGACGGTACTAATCAATATGCCAATGGGTACGATGTCCAAATCGCCAAAAAAGTTGCTGAGGAGTTAGGTAAAAAACCTCTGATCGTAAAAACATCTTGGAACGGTTTAATTCCAGCCCTCACTTCTGGTAAAATCGATATGATTATCGCTGGGATGAGTCCAACCGCTGAACGTAAAAAAGAGGTCGCCTTCTCCAAGAGCTACTATACCAGTGAACCGGTCATGCTCGTTCGTAAAGATGGAAAATATGCAAATGCTACTAGCCTAGATGACTTTAAGGATGCAAAGGTAACCTCTCAACAAGGGGTCTACCTCTATTCTCTCATTTCCCAACTCAAGGGTGCGAAACAAGAAACTGCAATGGGTGATTTTGCCCAGATGCGTCAAGCTTTAGAATCGGGTGTTATTGATGCCTATGTTTCTGAACGTCCCGAAGCCCTAACCGCCGAGTCCGCTAATTCTAAATTTAAGATGATTCAATTCAAAAAAGGATTTGAAGTTGGGGAAGAAGATGCGACCATCGCTATCGGGATGAAGAAGGGTGACACTAGAATTGACCAAGTCAATGCCGCACTAGCTAAGATTTCGTCTGAAGACCAAGTCAAACTCATGGATGATATGATTAAGAAGCAACCAGCTTCCAGTGATGCTAGTGATGATAAGCAGACATTCTTTAGCCAAATGATGAAGATTTTAAAGGATAATGGCCCACAGTTCTTACGGGGAACTGGAATGACCCTCTTAATCTCTATGACTGGAACTATCGCTGGGTTGATTATCGGTTTGTTAATCGGTGTCTTCCGGACAGCTCCGAAGGCTAAAAATAAATTCCTTGCTGGATGCCAAACTGCCTTTGGTTGGTTCCTCAATGTCTACATTGAAATTTTCCGTGGAACTCCGATGATCGTTCAATCAATGGTCATTTTCTACGGTTCCGCCCAAGCCTTCAACATTTCCTTGGATCGTACCTGGGCCGCCATCTTTATCGTATCAATCAATACCGGAGCATATATGAGTGAGATTGTTCGTGGTGGGATCTTAGCAGTGGATCCAGGTCAGTTTGAAGCAGCGACTGCTCTAGGAATGACCCATGGACAAACCATGCGCAAGGTCGTCCTTCCACAGGTTGTTCGCAATATCTTACCAGCAACAGGGAATGAATTTGTTATTAACATCAAGGATACATCTGTTTTGAATGTTATCTCTGTAGTTGAACTGTACTTTACAGGAAATACGATCGCAACCCAAAACTATCAATACTTCCCAACCTTTACGATCATCGCTGTGATTTACTTCGTTCTCACCTTTACCATCACACGAATTCTTCGCTACATCGAACGTCGCTTAGATTCTGATACTTATACTACAGGTGCCAATCAAATGCAAGTCAATGAGGTGAAATAATGGCAGAAAAAATTCTTGAAATTCAACATTTAAAAAAATCTTATGGTCAAAATGAAGTCTTGAAAGATATTTCCCTTACGGTTGAAAAAGGAGAGGTGATCTCCATCATCGGGAGTTCTGGTAGCGGAAAATCAACCTTCCTTCGCTCCATTAATCTTCTAGAGACTCCTACAGCTGGAGAGATTCTCTATCGTGGACAAAATGTTCTTGATCCTGAGTATGATCTTACCCACTACCGCGAGAAATTAGGGATGGTTTTCCAAAGCTTTAATCTCTTCGAAAATTTAAACGTCTTGGAAAATACGATCGTTGCACAAACGACCGTCCTCAAGCGCGATCGTGAAACTGCAGAGAAAGTTGCAAAGGAAAACCTTGAAAAAGTCGGTATGGGATCTCAATATTGGGCTGCCCGTCCGAAACAACTTTCAGGTGGTCAAAAGCAACGGGTCGCCATCGCACGCGCCCTCTCTATGGATCCTGATGCCATTCTCTTCGATGAACCAACTTCTGCCCTAGACCCAGAAATGGTTGGGGAAGTCTTGAAAATCATGCAGGACCTCGCTAAAGAAGGACTCACCATGATTGTCGTCACCCACGAAATGGAATTTGCCCGCGATGTCTCTAGCCGGGTCATCTTCATGGACAAGGGTGTCATCGCTGAGCAAGGAGATCCAAAAGAAATCTTTAGCAATCCAAAAGAAGAGCGGACCAAGGAATTCCTTCAACGCTTCTTACATTAATCTCTTGAAACAGTTTGCTTACCAGTATGGAAGCAAGCTGTTTTTTGTACCACTTCTGCTTGTGAGGCATCAAAAAAACCAGAGAGCAAACTCTCTGGTTTTCAATTGGAACAACAAATTAATCTTCAAATTTTTGATGATTTTTGTCATAAAAATCAATCAATCCAAGTGCAGTTTCAAACGAGATATTCTTTACTTTTGCACGTCCTTGAGCCAAGGCAATGATAGACATTTCACGGGCATTTGTTTCTTTGCTGATACGATACCCTGTAATTTTCTTATCACGTACCCATCCAACAACTGATTCTACTTTTTCAAAGTTCGATTTAGCCATGATCTTTCTCCTATATTATTATTTCCAATACTAATATAAATTTTTTTGCACATTTTGTCAACTAAAATCGCTGAAAATACGAACCTTTTTTAAAAAATGATAAAAAGTTTACTTTGCTTTCAGGGCTGATAATATTTGTGTACGAATGTTTTCAACGCCATCAGGGTTTGCTGGTAGGAAAATCGTATTATTCCCTTCTTTATCTGCAAAATTATTTAGGGTATCCAAGTACTGGTTGGTTAAGAGAATTGACATGATTTGTTCTTCGGTCAAGTCTACATTCGCACCTTTTAACTCTTTAATAGAGTCTGCCAATCCATCGACAATGGCCTTCCGTTGCTCGGCAATACCAACCCCGTGCAAACGGTCTTTTTCCGCCTCAGCTTCGGCAGCAGTAACGATCTTGATCTTGTCTGCTTCTGCCAACTCCTGAGCTGCCACGCGTTTTCTTTGCGCTGCATTGATCTCGTTCATGGATTGTTTCACTTCGGCATCTGGCTCAACTTTGGTGATCAAGGTTTTAACAATAATATATCCATAAGTTGACATTTCTTCTGCCACTTGTTTTTGAACTTCAAGAGCGATTTCATCTTTTTTCTCAAATAATTCATCCAAGGTCAACTTAGGCACAGAAGAACGAAGAGCATCTTCAATGTATGATTTAATCTGTGATTCTGGACGCATGAGTTTGTAGTAGGCATCCTTTACGTTGCTTTCGTTCACTCGGTATTGTGTTGCCACATTCATGGTAACGAATACGTTATCCTGAGTTTTTGTTTCAACCACGATCTCGCTCTGCAAGACGCGCAATTGAACTCGCGCTGCAATTTTATCGATACCAAAAGGCGCTCGCATATGAATGCCACTATCGCTAATTTTTTGATAACGTCCGAAACGCTCGATGATGGCAACAGATTGTTGCTTGACCACATATAGTGAGCTGATCACAATGAATCCTGCAACCATTAGCAAGAATAAAATAAAGATAAAAAATCCAGGCATAAAAAGTTCCTCCTTTTAATTTACGCATATCATATCACAAGTCTTCATAAAAAAGCAATATATTCCATAAAAATATATTGCTTAAATAGTTGATTGTTTCTGTATGATACTCAGACCAGCATATTATAGAGAGTTTCATTTCCGTTCAAGTTAATGAAAGACGGATCAAAACGCTCAATACGATTGACCAAACCTGCATAGTCATGCTTATTGGCTAAAGTAACCCCAATCAAGACAGGGCCTGTTCCTTTACTAGCACGCTTGATGTATTCAAAACGTGTAATATCATCATTTGGCCCTAAGATATCATTTACAAATTCACGAAGGGCCCCTGGACGTTGTGGGAAATTGACGATAAAGTAGTGTTTGACCCCATCGTAGATCAAAGCCCGTTCTTCCATCTCAGGCATACGGTTGATATCATTATTCCCACCTGAGATAATACAACAAATGGTTTTCCCCTTGATGTATTCGCGCAAGATTTCAAGGGATGCTACACTGGCCGCTCCTGCTGGTTCAGCTACGATCCCTTGTTTGGAATAAAGATCAATCAAAGTCTCTGAAATCAAGCCTTCATCGACCCCAACCAAAGTTTCCACATGTTGACGGGTCACTTCATAAGTCAATTGTCCCACTTTTTGCACAGCAATCCCGTCTGCAAACTTATCAATTTCTGGTAATTTGACGGGACCACCTGCTTCAAAAGCAGCCTTCATGGAGCGCGCTCCTTCGGCCTCTACCCCAATGACTTCAATCCGAGGATCTGTTTCTTTGATATAGGTAGAAACACCTGAAATGAGGCCTCCTCCACCGACAGGGACAAGGACAGCATCAAAGGCAATCGATTCTTTTCGAGCTTCCTCAAGAATTTCATAGGCCACTGTCCCTTGGCCAGCCTGTACGTGTGGATCATCAAACGGGTCAATAAAGGTCCGTTTTTCTGCAAGAGTAAATTCTTGGGCCGCCTTAGCTGATGCATCAAAGGTATCCCCGACCAACTTAATCGTTACATAGTCCCCACCAAAGAATCGGACTTGGCCGATCTTTTGTTGCGGTGTTGTAATCGGCATGAAGATGGTCGCTGGAATCTTCATTTCATTACAAGTATACGCAACTCCTTGCGCGTGGTTTCCCGCAGATGCACACACTACCCCACGCTCACGCTCTTCTTTTGAGAGTTGAGAAATTGCAAAATACGCTCCACGAATCTTGAACGAACGAACACGTTGGGCGTTTTCTTTTTTCAAATAAATCTTTGCCCCATATTTTTCAGATAAATAGTGGTCGTATTCAAGGGGCGTATTGACAACGACTCCACTTAATATTTTATGGGCCTTGGCCACATCTTTTGCTGTTATCATTTCATACCTCTGTTGCTGTGTATTGATCAAAAAAGCAAGCCAGGGTGTCCCAACTTGCTTAGTCTTCTACAGACAATTAGTTGTAGATTTTGAAGGCGTCATCGTCGTTTTGACCAACGAACGGCATCGCTTTACGCAATTCAGCACCAACTTTTTCAATTTCAAGGTTAGCAGCTTGTTCACGGTAAGCAGTTAATTTTGGACGTCCAGCTTTGTAGTCGTTAACAAAGTCGTTAGCGAAGTTACCATTTTGAATATCAGCAAGAACAGCTTTCATATTTTCTTTCACTTGTTCAGTGATTACACGTGGGCCTGATACATAGTCACCGTATTCAGCAGTGTTAGAGATTGATTGACGCATTTTCTTGAAGCCACCTTCGTAGATCAAGTCCACAATCAATTTCATTTCGTGAAGAACTTCAAAGTATGCCAATTCTGGAGCATAACCGGCTTCAGTCAATACTTCAAAACCAGCTTCGATAAGGGCAGTCAAACCACCACAAAGTACAGCTTGTTCTCCGAACAAATCTTCTTCCGTTTCTTCTTTGTAGGTTGTTTCAAGAAGACCAACGCGTGCCGCACCAACACCTTTACACCAGTCCATAGCGATATCTTTCGCATTACCTGTAGCATCTTGATAGACTGCGTAAAGTGCTGGTACACCAAATCCTTCAGTATAAGTACGACGAACCAAGTGACCTGGTCCTTTCGGTGCACACATAAAGACATCGACATCCGCTGGAACTTTGATGAATTCAAAGTGGATATTGAATCCGTGTGCAAAACCAACAGCATTACCCGCTTCAAGATTTGGCGCAATTTCTGTTTCGTACAATTCTTGTTGGATTTCATCCGGAGCCAAAATCATGATCACGTCTGCCAATTTAGTCGCTTCTGCTACTGTATAGGTATCAAAACCATCTTCTTTTGCTTTATCGAATGATTTACCTGGACGTACACCGATGATGACATCATGACCTGAGTCACGCAAGTTTTGTGCATGCGCATGTCCTTGTGAACCATAACCGATCACAGCAATTTTCTTACCGTTTAATGCTGCAACTTTAACGTCTTTTTCGTATTCCATTTGAACTGCCATAAGTAAAATCTCTTTTCTATTTTATTATTTGCCTTTTTAAGGCGGAGTTGACAATGTTAAGGTGAGAATTAATCTCGAGTAAATCCGGTTGCACCGGTGCGGGCAATGTTTTTAATCCCATAAGGTCGAATAACACGAATGAGGGCTTCGCTCTTTTCTGCATTTCCCGTCATTTGAACGGTGATAGAGCTTGGAGCTACATCGACCACGGTCGCACGGAAAGGTTGGATAATGGCCAAGATTTCTGCCCGCTTCTCAGCTGGTGCAGAAACTTTCACCAGGATCACTTCGCGCTCCAAGTGTGGTTTGTCAGTGATATCACGAATGCGAATCACATCAATCTGGCGGTTGAGCTGTTTGATGATTTGCTCTACTTCATCATGCGAAGCAACATCAATGATAATGGTAATCCGCGATACATTAGGGTTTTCTGTTGCGCCAACAGAGATACTTTCGATATTGACTTGACGTCTCGACAAGACTCCAGTAAAGCGGTTCAGAACACCTGATCGGTTTTGAAGTTTGGCTGTTAACATTCTACGCATTAAACTTCACCCCCAACATCTCATGATTACTCTTACCAGCTGGTACCATCGGCAAGACATGCTCTTTCCGAGAAATGTCTACTTCGATGAACATTGGTACATCTTCTGTGATGACTTCCAAATCCTTCTCCAGAGTTTCAGGATTATCAAATTTATAATTCTTGATCCCGTAAGCTTGCGCCATCAATTGGAAATCCGGAAGGCTATCAAAGACTGACTCTGACGTCCGACCATCATAGAAGGCTTCTTGCCATTGACGGACCATTCCAAGCGAGTGGTTGTTGAGCATAACGACCTTGATCGGAACCTTATAAATATTTAAGATCGCCAATTCTTGGTTGGTCATTTGGAAACCACCATCTCCGACAAAGAGAACAACTTCTTTATCTGGATTGGCAATTTTCGCTCCGATAGCTGCAGGAACACCAAATCCCATCGTTCCTAGACCACCAGATGTTACCAATTGGCGCTCATTTTGGTAAGGATAGTATTGAGCTGCCCACATTTGGTGTTGTCCAACGTCTGTGACGACAATAGCGTCCCCCTTGGTCAACTCTCCAATGCGTTCAATCACAGCTTGTGGTTGCACAACCCGTTCCTTCTTATCGTAAGAACGAACCCGGTTCTTATCTTGGGTCACCTTTTCGATCCACTTTTCAGTGTTGTTATGAACCGTTGGCTCTGCTAGCAACTGTTGCAAGGCTTTCTTTGCATCGCCAACCACAGGAATGTCGATAGCAATGATCTTCCCAATCTCTGCAGGATCAATGTCGATATGGGCAACCTTAGCATTTTTAGCGAAAGTCTTTGGATTCCCTGTCAAACGGTCGTCAAATCGACAACCAACACTGATCATGAAATCCGTCTCTGTCATAGCGATATTGGCCGCGAAGGATCCATGCATTCCTCCCATCCCTAGGAAAAGAGGATGACTGGTTGCAATCGTTCCTTGACCTAACAGACTGGTCACTACTGGAATCTGATAGCGCTCTGCTAGAGCAATCAACTCTTTTGCGGCTCCAGCGTAACTCACTCCACCACCAGCAAGAAGAACTGGTTTTTTAGCCTTACTCAATTGCTTCAAAATCTTTTTGATCTGCAATTCATTGGGTTCAATGGTAGGCTGGTAGCTTGGAAGCTTCACACTTGGTTCATAGATAAAATCTGTCTCTAAAGCAGACACATCCTTTGGAAGGTCAATTACCACAGGGCCAGGGCGTCCAGTCGTCGCAATATGGACAGCTTCGGTGATAATTCGCGGAATATCTGCCGTCTCACGTACTTGATAGTTGTACTTGGTGATGGGCATGGTAATTCCCACAATATCTGCTTCTTGGAAGGCATCCTTCCCGATACCGGAACGGTTGACCTGACCAGTAAACACAAGAAGAGGGACACTATCACTCATGGCATCAGCAATACCTGTAATAGCATTGGTTGCCCCCGGCCCACTAGTGACGACTGCGACACCCAGCTTTCCAGTTGATTTAGCGTAGCCTTCAGCCTCATGCAAGCATCCTTGTTCATGACGACCCAAGATATGCTGGATACCCTCAAAGCTATAGATGGCATCGTATAAAGGTAAAACCGCTCCACCAGGATAACCAAAAATCGTGTCAATGCCCAAATCACGCAGGGTTTCAAGAACGAGCTCTGAACCGGTTTTTGCAGTTTCTAAGGTAATTTTCTCCATGTCTCTCCTTTCCAGTACTTTGTATATCAAATTAGCATGCTACTATCATACCATTTTTAGAAAATATTTCAAGGAAAAATAGTAAATTTTCTGAATTTTCTATCCAAATCTGAAGAATGAGAGTTTTTCTAAAAATGCTAGGTCTATCAGAAAAAAGTCTCTAGGAACTCCTAGAAACTTTTTTTCCTTATAACCAACCCTTTTCTTGGGCAATTTTTGCCGCCTCGGTCCGGTTTTCCGCATCCAACTTGGTCAGAATGGCTGACATATAATTGCGGATGGTCCCGTTTGAGAGAAATAAGCGATCAGCAATTTCTTGGTTAGAAGCCCCTTTTGCGACTTCTTTTAGAACTGCCTTTTCTTGAGGGCTTAGAGGATTGGGATGGGTCAAAATCCCTTCCATTAATTCAGGCGAATATTCTTTTTGCCCTGCTAAAACGGTATGCAGAGTGGCCATCAAATCCGTAATGCGGCGTTCTTTTAAGACATAGGCATCGACTCCAGCCTTCAGGGCCCGCTCAAAATAGCCCGGTCGCTTAAAGGTGGTAACGATGACGACCTTGAGCTGGGGTTGTTGACTTTTAGCCCATTCCAACACTTCTAACCCAGTTTTGATGGGCATTTCGATATCTAAAATCGCAATATCGACTGGATGTGTTTCGAGTAAACGAATGGCCTCTTGCCCGTCTCCAGCCTGCAAGACATCTTCCACATCCTCTTGTAGGAGCAAGAGCTGGCAGAGCGCATCGCGTAACATACTTTGGTCTTCAGCAACTAATAAGCGCATCTTATTTCCTTTCTTGATAGGGGATCCGTATTTCTATGCGGGTTGGCTTGTGACGACGACTGATCTCTAACTCTCCTCCCAATAAGGCAATCCGTTCGCGGATCGAGTGCAGATCCTTATCGGAAACTTTACTAAAGCCGATGCCATTGTCTTCTGCAACCATTTCTACACCTGTCTCGGTGGAGCAATAAGAGAGAAAGGCCTGCGTCGCTTTGGCATGTTTGATCATATTAGTGGCTAATTCCAGAGACACCATGGCCAGAGCAGACTCTAGGATCGGCGAGATGCTGGCTGTATCAAGCTCATTTTGAATCTCCACTTTTACTAGCGCCACTTCTAGCATTTGCTGGACGGTCTCTAGCTCTCTTGCAAGGGTTCGCTGCTTCAAGTTCTCGACAATCTCTCGAACTTGGTGCATGGACTCTTGACTGATGGTTTGAATCTCTTGCACCTGCTCCTGCGCCTTCTCAACCTGACCCAATGCTAAGAATTGATCAGCTAGGTCCGCCTTGACACTGAGCATGGCAAAGGTGTGTCCTAGACTGTCATGCAGATCGCGGCCAATCCGATGGCGCTCGTTTTCTGCCAACAAGAGATTGATCTGGGCATTTTGCTTGGCATGGTCAGCTTTCAACTCTTCCACCATCCGAATCCGAATCATGCCGTAGGTCATGGCATGGGTAAAAAAGAAAATAATGATTAAAAATACCCATTCATACTCCATCGCACTCTGTTTGAAAAAGATGGTCCCAAAAAGCAGGAATTGCGATAGAAAAACTGTCCAAAGATAGGGAGAGCGAAAATTGCGAATCTCAAAGTGATAGACCAATAGGTTGCTGATGAAGAAATAAAACCAAAAATAGTTGGCGTTAATAAAAAGAGTATTTCCTGCTACATAGGCTAGGAGGTATAGCCAACAAATCCAGGTCAGCTTTTTGTTTTCAGTAATCAAGACTCCTAGATAGGAAGCAATAAACAAGAGGGCTAAAAAGAAGTGCCAGTAGGGGACCTCCCCTAATAAAATAGAGATAAAGGGAAAGCCCATAAAGACTAGGCTAGCGTAAAACATATAATGGATACGCTTGAGTTTTTCAATCATGAACGAACCTCAGAATGACGACGATAAACAATGACAAGGGTAAACAAGACCAGGGTAAACAAGGTTAAATAGACACTCGCAAAGACATTGACCTGCCCCTTGTTTAAAAAGATCTTGATCAGTTCCATCAATTGATAGGTTGGCAAGCATTTGCCGATGGCTTGCATCCATTCTGGAAAGAGGCTAATGGGCATCCAAAGACCACCCATGACAGCCAGCCCCATGTAAAGGAGATTGCCCACAACAGACATCAATTGACTGGAAGGAAGCAGGGTCAAAACCAGACCGAGAGCCACAAAAGCTAGACTTCCTAGGATGAGAATAAAGGCTGCTAAGACCCAATCCTGTAGGGACATATTCACATGCCGCACCACATGGCCCACGGTAAAGACAACTACAATCGATAGGAGAAAATCGACAAAGAGACCCACAACCTTTATTAGATAATATTCTACCATAGATACGGGGGTATGGCGCAAGACTTTTTGCCAATTATTGAGTCGATCGGTTTCAAGAACGGTTGGAAAAGAAAAGATAGCCGTAGACATCATAGAAAATGCCGTCATAGAAAGGAGATAATCCCTCATAAAGTGAGCGGGTGCCCCTGGTGTGTCCTGGTACATCCCTGAAAAGAAGAGATAAAAGGCCGTGGGCATCCCAATTGATAACAAGTAATAAATGGCTTGGCGACTGGTCAAATGCCACTCAACCACGCCGAGAGCTTTCATGCGTTTCATCTTCTCTACCTACTTCCTTTGTATTTTCAAAAATAGAATCCAATAAACTTCGATTGCTTACTTCGATTTCTTGGATCGAACATCCTTCTTCTTGCAAGCGAGTCCACAAACGATTGGCGTCGCGTGTCACAACCTGAAGAGCATCGGGTTTAATGACCACTTGACCAACACCTTCCATCTCTGCCACTAGAGCTTGGTAGCGTAGAGGTAGGGTGAAATGTTTTTCTACCTCTTCGCTTCTCATAGCGAGAGGTGTCGTATCCCGAAGCAAATGGCCCTGATGCAAGACCAGGATCCGATCAGCTGTATGTTCTACTTCCTCGATGTAATGCGAAGAATAGACAATGGTCACGCCTTCTTCCTTTAAATGCCCGACGATCTCCCAAAAGCGTTGGCGGGTGGAAGTATCCATTCCAGCAGTTGGCTCGTCCAAAAACAAAAGACTCGGACGACCAATTAAGGTTAGAACAAAAGATAAGAGACGCTTTTGACCACCAGACAACTTACTAGCCAATTGCTTCTTTTGTTCTGAGCTAAAACGTAATAAATCATCAATTTCTTCCCCTGTTAAGGGATTAGGATAAATAGAGCGAAAGAAGTTGATCAGTTCCTGCACGGTTAACTTTTGAACGATAGCATTCTCTTGAGGGAGATAAGAGACACTAGCCTTTAATCGAGGATGACCAGGCGCCTTCTCCTCTACTTCAATGATTCCAGAAGTCACCTTCCTATCTCCCAGAAGACAGTTCATCAAGGTTGTTTTCCCAGCTCCGTTTGGCCCGATCAAGGCCAGACAATCCCCCCGTTCAACCGCAAAAGAAAGATCTTCTAAAATGACTTTTCCTTTGATACTTTTTTTCAAGTTCTCTACTCTAATGATGCTCATGATACTCTCCTTTCAAGCAGGCTTGGCCATCTGGAATGATGACATAGACGACCAAGGTCACTCCCCAAACCGTTTGGAAAAACCAGCTAGGAAAATGGGCAGAAAACCAGCCCGTCATCATCTCAGTTGCCCAAAGGAGCAAACACAAAACAGCTACCAATCCAATTTCAAACTTCTTTTTCATTGCTCCATCTCCTTTTTAACAGCCTTGATCATTTTCAATCCTTCCTGAACCGCCCAGCTCATGATGCCAATCCCAGCAAATAATTCCCAAGGAAAATGGTAATAGAGACTATCATCCTTTGAAAAGATCAAATAGACGACCATCCCCACCACTGTTAACGTAAACACTTTATAGAACCATTGTTTCATTTTTCCTTACCTCTTACTTTCTGACTATATTATAGCGAAAGAAAATAACAGCCACTAGATAATTTTGTCACTCGCTCACATGACAAAAGTCACTAAAAAAAGCCAAGTGACTTCACTCGACTTTTTCTATTCTTCTTACTGGCCTTCTTCTTTCATGCCATGCAGTTTCAAGGCCTTGACCAAGGCATCTGCCTCCATGTTTTTCAAATCATTGAGACCAGCATCTTTGAAGTAAGAAATTTCTTCTAGAGACTTGGCATCAATTTGGTTGATGTCAATCACACTGGTTGAGAGCAATTTTTTCTCTGGGGTGACTGTGTATTCCAAACTAAAACCGGGAACGGTTTTTAGCTTCTTATAGTCTTCATTTTGCTCCAGCAAAGCTTGAATGGCTGCTGTGAGCTCTTCAGGTGACTTCTCTGCTGCGATAGTTCCAAGTTGTTGGGGCAGATCAGCTGTCACTTCGATACGAAGGTTTTCAACCTTATCTCCCTTAGATTTGATGATATCCCGGTGTTTTGTTCCATTGATATCTCCTACTAAGGTTGTGGTTTTTTCTTCATTTTTTACTTCTTTTTTAACAGAGGAACTGCTAGATGAGCTAGCGGTTGTAGTTTTCTTTGTTTGGGATTGCGAACAACCAGTCAATACCAAAATGGCTAGCCCAAGGGTTACAAAAAATTTCTTCATTTTTATAACTCTCCTTTCACATACTGATACCAGTATAACATATCGCGTCTTTCTTGTCTAAAAACTCCACTTCTCAAAGCATTTCCCCCTCTTTTCAAGCTCTTCCATTTGAATAAAAAACTGATGAATGTGAGACTTTTTGCAGAAACTCCTTTTTCTCACGAACAAAGCCTCAGTGGAGGGTTCACTTCAGTCTCAATCCCTCTGAATCACACTGATTTCATAGGGAATCTCCTCGTTTTTCTATATACAAAAAAAGGTTCCGAAAGGAACCTTCTGTTCAATTATTCTACACTAAACAAGTATGGGTAGACTGGTTGGCCACCTTGGTGGATTTCCACTTCTACATCCTCATACTTCTCAGCAAGGGCTTGGGCTAATTCATTTGCCAACTCCTCACTACCGTCTTCACCGACATAGATGGTCACAATTTCACTATCTTCGTCCAACATCTGAGCGAATGTTTCTTCCAAGGTTTCCATCATATCTGGATTTGAAACGACGATCTTACCATCGACCATTCCAAGATTATCATTTTCATGAATTTCAAGGCCATCAATCGTGGTATCCCGAACCGCTGTCGTCACACTACCAGATACAACATCGCCCAATGAAGCGCTCATGCGTTCATAGTTTTCTTCGATCGATTTGCTTTCATCAAAGGCAAGAAGACTGGTCAATCCTTGAGGAATCGTTTTAGTCTCTACAACTGCCGCTGGTTGATCAATGACTTCTGCTGCTGATTGAGCGGCCATCAAGATGTTCTTGTTGTTTGGCAAGATAATGATATTGCGCGCATTCAATTCTTCAACAGCTTTAACAAAGTCTTCTGTTGACGGGTTCATGGTTTGACCACCAGAGATGATGTAATCCACCCCTTGCGCTTTAAAGATATCCGCTAATCCGTCACCCGCAACGACTGCGATGATGGCATATTCTTTTTCTTCGACTGGTTTGGCTTGGCGTTCTTCTTTTTCAACTTGCGCTTCGTGCTGGTTGCGCATGTTGTCCACTTTCACCTTGACCAAGCTTCCGTACTTAAGACCTTCTTGCATGACAAGACCTGGATCTTCTGTATGGACGTGAACTTTGACAATCTCATCGTCATTCACCACCAATAGGGAATCCCCAAGGTTGTTCAAATAGTTACGGAATTCATCGTAATCGAAGTCTTTGACATAGGTTGGACCTTGTTTCAAAGCGACCATGATTTCTGTACAGTAACCAAACTTGATGTCTTCAGTTGCGACATGGCCAGCGACTGACTTGTGGTGTTCTGCATTGATCATTTCTGACATGGTTGCAGGTGTTGCTTGGAACTCTTCAGAAGCGATGAATTCACCTGTCAAGGCTGACAAGAATCCTTCATAGATGAAGACCAACCCTTGACCACCAGAGTCTACCACGCCAACTTCTTTCAAGACTGGCAACATATCTGGAGTCTTAGCAAGAGCTGTTTTAGCACCTTCAAGAGCTGCACGCATGACTTCTACCGCATCATTGGTGGATTCTGCTTTTTTCTTGGCACCGATGGCCGCCCCACGAGAAACCGTCAAAATGGTACCTTCAACCGGCTTCATAACGGCTTTATAAGCGACTTCTACACCAGACTGGAAGGCTGCTGCAAGTGCTGCTCCATCCAATTCTTCTTTGTCTTTGACACTTTGAGAAAATCCACGGAACAATTGAGAAGTGATGACTCCTGAGTTCCCACGCGCCCCCATCAATAGTCCTTTAGCGAAGATCCCTGCTGCTTCACCAACAGTTGAAGCAGAACGGTCCGATACTTCTTTGGCCCCATTTTCGATGGTCATTCCCATATTGGTTCCTGTGTCCCCGTCTGGTACAGGAAAGACGTTCAAAGAGTTTACATATTCCGCTTGTTTATTTAAGCGCGTAGCCCCCGCTTGAACCATTTCTTGAAATAAACTTGTAGTAATATTAGCCACGATTATTCTCCCACAATCTTGATATTTTGAATATAGACATTCACAGTATCCGTAGTGATTCCAAGTTGATTTTCCAAACTAAATTTCACACGTTCTTGAATATTTTTTGAGACTTCGCTAATTTTTGTTCCATAGCTCAAAACAGTGTAAACATCAACTGCGATAGTTCCTGCTTCCGTTGTTTTGACAACAACACCTTTAGAGAAGTTTTCTTTCCCTAGGAGGGCTTGGAAATTATCTTTGATCGCATTTTTGCTGGCCATTCCAACCACACCGAAGATCTCAGTAGCAGCACCGCCTACAACAGTTGCGATAACCTCATCAGTCAATTCAATTTGACCATCCTTTGTATTGATTTTTACTGTCATAATTTCTACCTCAAAAGTATTTTATATTCTATTTTACCATAAAAGAGGTCAACTGTAAAAGGGTAGGGACTATTCTTCTCCCGCTGTGACAGCTGTCTCTGGAGAAAAAGAAAAGGGAGTGGGAAAGAACTCCGTAAAATAAAAAAAATTGAAAAGGTTCCCCAAACCTTTTCAATTTTCCCACCCCCGCACAGTTGATTAGGAAGTACGAATGTTTCAAACATGAGTAGTTCCAATCAACCACTGCGTCATGCTACTATTCCTATCAAAAAGCGAAGGCTGGACACTTTATGCCCAGCCTTTTTTCTTTATTAAACGCGTTCTACTTTACCAGATTTCAATGCACGAGCTGAAGCCCAAACTTTTTTAGGTTTACCATCGATAAGGACAGTTACTTTTTGAAGGTTTGGTTTTACGGCACGTTTTGTTTGGTTCATAGCGTGTGAACGGTTGTTACCTGATACAGTCTTACGACCTGTGAAATAACATACTTTAGCCATTTCTGTGTTTCCTCCTATTAGATCTAATATAACGGATGTGCTAGCACCACATACCGTACTATATTACCAAAAAAAATCTCTCTTGGCAAGCTTTTGGCCAAAGTTTTTCATTTCTAGCTTAAGAAAACGAATTCGTACCTACATAGATAATTTCCAGATTTCCTAAGGAAACATCGCCCGTAATGTAGAAATCCTTGCTAGTGAGAGCACTTGGATTTTCCTGATGCTGGATCGCTGAAAGGGAATTATCCACATTAACATGGACGCGCCAATCGCTTGGTACATAGAGGCTCAGACTCCCAAGGGAAACATCGACAACAAACTGAGCAGAAGGACCCTCAATCCGGCAATTGTCAAAATAAACCGAAGCTTCTCCCATACTTACATCTGCACTTCCGTGGGTAAAGTGTTGGTCATTGAGATATTTTGTCACTGTGGAAAAAGTGACATCGATGTCATTGCCATCAGACTTACTCATCGAACCAGAAGAATAGGAAGCTAGGCGGGCTTTTGTTTTCTTAGAGGGTTTGAACAAGATGTTGAGCCCAATCACAGCGAGAATTGAAGAAAGGATCACCACCGAATTGGACACTGGAAGGAAATGGTATTGCCCATTGAGACAAAAGAGGGCTAAAAGTCCATAGATGAAGCCCCAACCAAAATGGCGTTTCAAGAAACTAGAGAGAGACAGGACTGCAAGCAAGGTGACCCAAGCTAAGGTCCAGATGCTGATGTCCCATTTTACAAAATAGCCTTGTAAGAGGAGTAAGGCTGCTAATAGGATTAAGAATACTCCGATTAATTTTTTTCTCATAATATTACCTCATTTCATTTAGTCGTTCTTTTAAGAGTTGATAGTAGCGTCTAGATACGTGGACCTGCTTATGGGTCTGGTAGAAATTGACCGTGCTGGTCCCTGAAAAAGACTTTTCCAGAGAGTAGATCTGCTTTGCGTTGACAATGGTGGATTTGGAAATCCGACAAAAGGCGATGGGAAGCAGCTCCTCCAACTCATAGAGCTTCTGCTTGACCTCATAGGCCTCATCCTTGGTGTGTCCAAAAATCTTCTCCCCATCCGTCTCAAAAAAGAGGATCGATGCTACATCTAGAAAATACTCACTTCGATCCTTGTAGAAGGCTAGTGGAGCGATCTTTTGTTCGAGGATGCTCTCTTGCAGCTGGGTCAACTCCGGGGTCAAGCGCGGAGCTCGAATCAAGATCTCAGGCTCGTCCATAGATGGATCCAATTCGATTCTAACTTTCATAAAACTCCTTTCCCAACGTTTTGATAGTACCATTATAACAGCTGTTGAAAACAAAACAAGGGCTTTTCAGTAAGTGGCACGTTTTCCCCATCAAGAGGTAGTTTTTGAGAAGTAAAAAAGCTGATCAAGTGACCAGCCCTCCTTTATTTATTGCTTTCCTTGTCCGGTAAAAGAAAACTAAGACCTACGCAAGCGAGCACACCTGCTGTGATGACCAGACCATTTGAAACCGGCAGGACATCGTAAATCGCATTTGCGATCATAAATGCGATCAAGGCGCAGATAACACTTGCCTTGTAATCTTTTTTCAAGAGATTTTCAAGTGTAAAGAAAGCAAATAAGAGAACAGGGAACATAGGCCAGATATTCACATCGATCTTTGGAAAGCCAACCATTCCCATTGTGACAACCGCAAGAGCAGCAAGAATCAATCCAAGTCCAAGTAATTTTTTCATCATCATATACCTCGTTTTCAATATTCGGAAGTGTTTCTTCCTTTGATGATTCTATGATAGCAGAGAGCCCCAACGGCGACAAGGACTTTTGACTAAGTGGTCAAAAATGGCGCCTATGCGGTCAAAAAAGGAGCGAGACCGAACGAATATGTGATCACCATCATTCGTCGTCTCGCTCCTTTAAAGCAGTTTCTTCCTATGCCGATTGCAGGGATCGAACCTGTGACCTACGCGTTACGAGTGCGTTGCTCTACCAACTGAGCTAAATCGGCGATTACCTTCTTAGTATAGCACTCTGATAGCGGATGTCAAGCACTTTTAGTTGATCTTTTTAATCAGAATCTGACATGGATTCTGTGGATCCCATAGTTGCGGAAAAATCTCTAATTTTTTAAAACCAAGACTGCGATAAAAGACATTTGTTCGGTCATAATCTTTATTTGAACCTTCTGCGACTGTTTTGACCTGTAGGTAGTCCACTTGTTTGACTGCTTCTCTTTCTATAGTCGTAATTAATTCCCTTCCAATTCCTTGACCTTGGAATGATTTTTTCACGCCTAGACAGTCAATTTCAGCACAATCTTCACTCGAATATGATAAACTTATAAACCCTACTACATCACTTTCTTGATAAGCAGCCCAAACTCGTAAATCCTTAGCTCCTTCAATGTAGGCTTGCGTGCTTTCTGGTATTCCAAACCATTCTGGCAAATCCCTTAAAATCTCAGCGACAACTGCCATTTTTTGATCTTCACCCTTGACTTCTTTAATTACAAACATCATAAGTTCCTTTCTTGATTTTAGTCTTACTTTACCTCTTACGAACCAGCACTTTCGTAGGCATCCAATCCCCTGTCCCAAAGTTTGAGGGAAATAATAAAGAAAACAAGGGAAATCAGAATCAAACCACCAATATTAAAGAGTCCATCCTTGTCCTGCAAGAAATAGCTGGCAGGATAGTAGGCCGTAAAGGCGAAAGGTACAATAAAGCTAATTAACCAACGAAGGAGCGAATTGTAAATAGAAATAGGATACTTGGCAAAATCATTAAACATATAGAAAATGTAAATCATGGCACCTGACTGCTTGGTCCAAAAAGCGATGCTGGCTGTAGCAATTTTCAAGGAAGTATAAATCAAGGTCGCAAAAGGAATACAAACTAGAAAAATCAGGAATTTTGGAAGAGTCCAAGCAATGCTAGCCGCCGTTGTCGCTAGTAAAATTCCACCGACCAAAAGTTCACCCAAGGCATCAATCTGAAAGGTCTCAACGAGGATGTGAAAGAGAGGATTGATAGGACGAGTCAGATACTTGTCAAACTCCCCTTTTCGAACTAGTCGTTGACCTAAAGCCCAGAGATTGTCAAAAAAGAGATGATCTAGTCCCTTTGGAATTAAGGAAAATCCATAGATAAAGGCAATTTCTTGAAAAGTCCAACCTTCTAGGGAGGGAATGTGTTGAAAGATGACATTAAGAAACAAGAGGTTCAGGCCTTGAGTCAGAAAGACTCCCAACACACCAACCACAAAATCTACCTTGTATTCCATGATTTGCTTGATGTACTGTCTGATAAAAATCAGATGCATGCGTTGATATTTTTTCATACTAACCTCCCTGAATGGTGATAAATGACTGGACTCGTTTCCAAATCAACTGAGACAAGCCCACCATCACTATAAGCCAGAAAAGCTGAAGCAAAAGTGCTTGAAGAATCTGACTAGCATCGTATTTCCCAACAATAATCATGACCGGAGTGTAAATTAAGGATGAGAAAGGTAAGAAGGACAGAATATCTGAAATGACCTTTGGAAAGAAAGCCAAGGGAATCAAACTCCCAGACATAAAGGCCACTATGGAAGTCTTAAGTAGGTTGGAACCCCAAAGATTTTTAAATACAAAGGCTGAAAATCCAAAGCAGATATTAAAGAAAAAGTTAATCAGATAGGCCAGCGTTAAGCTAAAAAGATAAAGGGTAGTTAGTCCCAACACTTCTACAATTCCTTGCCCAGACAAGATTTTCATCAAAACCATGACACTTAAAAATGGCAGTCCAACAGAGATAAAAATCAACCACCTGGAACCAAGCTCCGTAAAGAGGTAAGAAGCCGCAAAATGCACTGGTCGCAACAAGCGCATGATAATGGAACCATCCTTGACCTCATCACCAATCATAAAGGAAGAATCCGACCTAGTCAGAAGATTAGTCACAAAACTCATGATGATGTAGAGGGTGATATCCGCCATACTGAAGCCCTGAATCAAAGGCTCCTGGGAGGAATCAAAGACAGCCTTCCATAGATAAAAAGCCACAAAAGCACCCATGACATCGCCAATCCGATAAAGAATAAAGTTGACTCGATAGCTAATCAACTCCTGAATCCCTGCATTGATAAAGGGTTTATAACGTCTCCACAATTTGACCATCTTAGAGCTCCTTTCGATAGAAGCGACGGATAATATCTTCAATATCCGTATCTACCATCTTCAAATCACGGACCTCAAAATCAGATAAGGTTTGCTTGATAATATCGGCCGACTGGTAGCGGGAACTATCGAATTCAATATTGAGAGTATTTCCTTGTCTATCAATGGACATATCAGGCAAACCCTCATAATGAGAGACTAGATGATTTTGACCTGGCGTCAGGTCAAAGGAGAGAGTCTTCATCTTTCCAAAGGTCTCCTTGAGCTGGCTCACCGTTCCATCAAAAATCTCTTGCCCCTTATCAATCATAAAAATCCGATCACAGAGTTGCTCAATATCACTCAAATCATGAGTAGTCAAGAGAATAGTTGTCTCTTCCTCCTGATTAATCTGGGTAATGGCCCGACGAATGTTGTCCTTGACAGACACATCCAAACCAATAGTCGGTTCATCTAAAAAGAGAACTTTGGGATTGTGAAGCAAGGAAGCCGCAATATCCGCCCGCATCCGTTGACCTAGTGAAAGAGTCCGCACAGGATCCTTGATAAATTCCTTCAAATCCAAAACTTCATTCAAAAAGTCCATGCGCTTATGGAAAAGCAAGTCCGGTACATCATAGATCTCTTTCAAAACCGTGTAGGTCTCTTGCAAAGCCAAATCCCACCATAGCTGGGTGCGTTGTCCGAAAACGACTCCAATATCCTTGACATAATCTTGGCGATTATCCTGGGGAATCTTGCCGTTAATCCGACAAAAGCCAGATGTGGGCTTCAAAATTCCTGTCAGCATTTTGATGGTGGTTGACTTCCCAGCACCATTTGCCCCTATAAATCCTAGAATCTGCCCTTTTGGAACTTCAAAAGTTAAATCCTTGACGGCTTCAAAGGTCTGCTTTTCAGGATGAATAAAGGAGCGCAAGGCTCCCTTTAACCCCGGCTCCTTAACTGTCTTCACAAAATTTTTCCGAAGATGTTGCACTTCTATCATTGCCATATCTATCTCCCTATCGTAAGAAGCAACATTGTATTTTTGACTACAAATATTCTAAATCCTTACTTTCTACACTTACTCAATATTATTACAGAAGGCTTTATACCAACCTATTATAATCCAATAAAAAAAAGAATGCAAGCGTTTGCTTATAGATTATGAAATTAGAAATTTCTCTCTTGAAATAATGCTTTTGAGTCAGAAATTCTGGTTTAATAGTTTCCTTAAAACACCAAAAAACCTGCCCTTAGGGGCAGGCTTATTGTTAAGAAAAAGAATTTTTTTAATCGAGAAAATTAACGATTCTACTGTTAATCCTTCAGCATTTAATTATTATCATCAGTCTCAATGGATTTTTAAGCCCTCAATTATTCTCTAAAAATTCTTTAATACGAGAAACAATAGCATCGCTTTGATAATGATAGAGGTCGTGAGGCGCATCCATATAGTCGACTTGAACATTAGACTGGTCGCTTGCAAATCTCTCTGCATAACGTTGCCACTCTGATTGGCTAAAGGTCGTGCCTTCACCGTTAGAAACCAGGAGTAAGGCTGGAATTTTCGGATTAATGCTAGATGGAACTTTCTTGGCATTTTCCTTTGCCAAACGGGATTCATGAAGCATGGCTTGTGACATCAACTGCTTATATGCTAGTAATTTATATTGTTGTCGTTCAGTTTCAGTCAGAGTTGGATTTTTTATATAAAAGGACTCAGGGAAATAACGGAGCAGGCCAATCTTACTCGTCCAATAGGCTAAGGTTATGAGAGTTGGGTGTTCTTTTAAATCTTCATAACTCGCTGGCAAGGCCCAATCCAGGCCAATCAAAGCCTTCACTTCATTCGGATATTTCTCTTGCCAAGCAAGACTCTCTAAACTAGCCATAGAATGCGAAATAATCACATAAGGACCTGAAACATGAGCTTGCGCCAAAGCTTGACGGGTCTCAGAAAGGACCTCCATCACATCTCTTGAACGATCACTATCTTGGCTAAAACCATATCCTGCTCGCTCCACGACAACAACTTTGTATTTTTGGGATAGGGAATCTGATAAATTCTTAAAGTCTAAAATAGGAGAGGCGATACCTGCACCGGAAAGAAAAACGATTGTTTGAGGTCCTTCTCCTTTAACAGAGACATTCATTCGATGTCCGTTGACCGTGACCTCTTTACCGATAGGAGTGAGAAGCTTACTTTCTTTTTGCAAACTAAGTTGGTGAAAACCAAATGTACCTCCTAGAAAAAGGATAAGAACAACAAAAATGATCCAGCTCCACAGTTTGAATTTTTTCATAGGCATATTGTACAAAAATTAAATCCTGGAAGCAACCTTTTCCATACAAAAAAACAAGATCCACATGAGACCTTGCTTTCCTGTTTTTAATTAAGCTTTGCCTTCTGAACCGAATACGTCGATACGTTCTTCAACAGCTGCTGTAATTGCTTCGAAACCTGGTTTCAAGAATTTACGTGGGTCGAAGAGTTTCTTCTTGTCGTATTCTGCTTCGTTTGCATCATATTCACGTACGAATTGACGAGTAGCATTTGCAAATGCGATTTGGCATTCAGTGTTCACGTTAACTTTCGCAACACCAAGTTTGATCGCTGCTTGGATTTGATCATCAGGGATACCTGATCCACCGTGCAATACGATTGGGAATCCTGGAACAGCTTCAGTCAATTTTTGCAAGTGGTCAAGGTGAAGACCTTTCCAGTTTGCTGGGTAAGGACCGTGGATGTTACCGATACCTGCAGCCAAGAAGTCGATTCCTGTAGCAACCATTGCTTTAGCGTCTTCGATTGGTGCCAATTCACCGTCACCGATGATACCGTCTTCTTCACCACCGATAGTACCAACTTCAGCTTCTACTGAGATACCTTTAGCATGAGCTTTTTCAACGACATCTTTCGCCAATTTAAGGTTTTCTTCAACTGGAAGGTGTGAACCGTCAAACATGATTGAAGTGTAACCAGCTTCGATACATTCAAGAGCATCGTCGTAGTGACCATGGTCAAGGTGAATAGCAACTGGTACAGTAATACCCATTGATTCTACAAGGTTTTCAATAAGGGCTTTACATACTTTGTAACCACCCATGTATTTAGCAGCACCCATAGAAGTTTGGATAAGTACTGGAGCTTTCTTAGCTTCTGCTGCACGCAAGATAGCTTGAGTCCACTCAAGGTTGTTTGTGTTAAATCCACCAACTGCATAACCATTGTCACGAGCTGCTTGGACAAATTTTTCTGCTGAAACGATTGCCATTTGTTATAGGCCTCCTATAAATTTTTGTGGGGTTAATCCCACTTACATTGTTTATTTTATCACTTTTTAGATGAAATTGCTAGCTTTTCCTGTAGCTTTAAGCGATTTCTTACGATAAATGAGGAGGAACCCTCTCCCTCCTAAGACTTCCATCCTATTCAAAAAGCAAAAAAGGAGCTTAAGCCCCTTTCAATCTTTCTCTTTAAAATTTTTTAACGAAAGGAGAAAAGCAATCCCGCAAATCACAAAGGATACCGCTGCAACCCATTGAGAATAGAAATAAGCAGCAAATAACTGACTGTCAGTAAACATTTTCCCAAGAAGTTCGTTTACCAAACCCTCAAGAACGGGAATATTCTCACCCACAGCAAGGATTGACGCAAGAAAGAGAATACTGCCCGCTATCAGAAAAAGATAAAGAATCCATTTTTTGATTCTTTTTTCATCTCTGAGCAGATACTGAGACGCCATCGCAATTAGAAAAATGAAAACATTCCATATGTTTAAGGCGATAAAGTATCTAAAGGTATATTTGTATGCGCCTATCCCCATCGCTAAAATCAGGATAGGACCGAAAAAATTAATGGCACTTCCCAATAGTGCAAAGAGGCCATCGACCAAAACCAGATACTTCTTCTTCATGTTCTCACCTCATCTCATACCTATTCTACCACAAAGATATTTGAAAACAAAAAAAGATAGCAGAAGCTATCTTGATCCGATGCGGAGAGAGGGACTTGAACCCTCACGACCTAAAGCGGTCACAGGATCCTTAGTCCTGCGCGTCTGCCAATTCCGCCATCCCCGCGATTGAGTACTTTACTAGTATATCAATCAACGACTTTTTTGTCAAGATTTTTTTCAAACTTTTTTCAGAGTTTGTCATTTTTTCACAAAAAGGGAGCAGGTCGAAGGACCTGCTCCCTTGATTTTTATTTGCTATCATGGTTTTCAACTGCCGCTGTGATAAAGGCTGTGTAAAGTCCTTCTGGGCGGTTTGGACGGCTTGACAATTCTGGGTGGTATTGGCAAGCAACAAAGAATTTGTTTTCTGGGATTTCAACGATTTCGACCAAACGGTTGTCTGGTGAAACGCCTGAGAAGACAAATCCTGCTTCTTCGAACTGTTCACGGAAAGCATTGTTAAACTCATAACGGTGACGGTGGCGACGTTGCACCACTTCTTGATTGTCATAGGCAGCGGCTGCTTTTGATCCTCGTTTGAGTTTAGATGGGTAAAGACCGAGACGGAGCGTTCCTCCCATGTCTTCCACATCGATTTGGTCCCGCATGATATCGATAATTGGATACTTGGTTTCTGGATCCAATTCGGATGAATTGGCCCCTTCCAAGCCTAAAACGTGACGGGCAAATTCGATACAGGTTAACTGCATACCCAAGCAGACACCCAACATTGGGACGTCCTGTTCACGCGCATACTTAATGGCTTGAATTTTTCCTTCTGTTCCCCGTTGACCAAAACCACCTGGGACGATGATTCCATCCGCATCTCCAAGAAGTTCTGCTACATTTTCGGCTGTCACATCATTGGCATTGACCCAATTAATCTTGACTTCTGCATCGTTGGCATACCCTGAGTGCTTCAAGGCCTCAACGACAGAAATGTAGGCATCTTGCAATTCTACGTATTTTCCAACCAAGGAAATCTTAACCTGTTTCTTGAGGTTCATGACCTTGTCGACCATCGCAGACCATTCTGTCATATCTGCTGCAGGAACATCCAATTTCAAATGGTCACAAACGATTTGGTCCATATTTTGTGCTTGCAAGTTCAATGGGATTTGGTACAAATGTTCCACATCAAGTGACTCAATGACAGCTTCTGGTGCGACATCACAGAATTGAGCCAACTTGTTCTTAATTCCTTGACCAGCTGGTTTTTCTGTACGGATGACCAACATATTTGGTTGAATCCCAAGACCACGCAATTCTTTCACTGAGTGTTGGGTCGGCTTGGTTTTCATTTCACCAGCAGCCTTCAAGTAAGGAAGAAGGGTGGTGTGGATGTACATAACATTTTCAGCCCCAACATCTGCCTTCATTTGACGAAGAGCTTCAAGGAATGGAAGGGACTCAATATCTCCAACTGTTCCTCCGACTTCTGTGATGATAACATCTGAATCTGTCGTCGTCGCTGCCCGTTTGATCTTCTCTTTCAAGGCATCTGTGATATGAGGAATGACCTGTACCGTCGCGCCCAAGTATTCTCCATGGCGTTCCCTACGAAGGACCTCACTATAAATTTTCCCTGTCGTCACATTTGAGTACTTATTCAGATTGATATCAATAAAGCGTTCATAGTGACCAAGGTCCAAGTCTGTCTCTGCACCATCGTCTGTGACAAATACTTCCCCGTGTTGGTAAGGACTCATCGTCCCGGGGTCGATATTGATATAAGGGTCAAATTTTTGGATCGTCACTTTCAATCCACGATTTTTAAGCAAGCGACCAAGACTTGCTGCGACAATCCCTTTCCCGATGGATGATACGACACCACCCGTTACAAAAATATATTTTGTTGACATGTGCTTTCCTCTTCTTCTAATGTTGTAGAGGCCATTCCTCTTTGCAGAAAAAACAAAAATAGCCCCCTAATCGCTAGGGAGCTCCGACCTCAAAATGAGGTGCCCGAACAATATCTTACCGCAAATGGTCTACTTTGTCAAATTGAAAATTTCATGAAAATATTTTTCGCTGTTTACACGACCTTTTCCACTCCATTTTGTGTGACGAGAAATTTCTCAAATTGAAGCTGAGGCATGCAAAGAGCAAGGTCCTTGTGGATTCGTTCCAGCGCTTCTATACGCATCTCGACTGACGTCTCAGCATTTCCTTGGATGACAAAGAGGGCGTTTTGCGTAGTCTCCTCAAATTTGTAATGGTCACTATCGCGTACATCCAACCAAGCCAGAACTCCTTTTTGATCCCGGTAGACAGGATCTGTCGGTGCGACATGTTTTTCACTAGAAAGGATCGGGAGGAAGAGATCGTCTCTTTGACTCAGTGTAAATTCAATCGGTCCCTCAATCTTATCTAGGTCATGTCCTCCGATCGCGAGAAAAGACTTCAGAGATTCGACATTATAGATATCGATGATGCTATTGATCTGAGGAAAAGCTCCTCGATGCTGGATGTTTCGGATGAGAGCTAGGACCGTTGGGGGATTTTTCTTGATGCTACGCCCTACTTTTTGCAAGAGGTCTGTATACCCTTTGATGACAGGAGATGCCACTACTTCTTCTGTCTGACACTGGAGCGCCCATTGTTCAAGCTCTTTCTTCTTTTCAAGAAAAGAAGGGGGCAAAACTGCTTGAGGATCCACATTTCTAGCAATTCCGACCACAACCGTATCAATACCAAGAGCTACTAAACTTTGATCTAAACGAAAGTCCATCTGGAACACCTCCTATTGGGAAACCTTACACGTTTATCATATACCATTTCGCCACTTTTTTCAATGCAAACAAAAAGAGAGTGGGACAGAAATCGGTCATTCGTTAGAATTCGATTTCGTCGTCCCACCTCCGCACAGTTGAGTAGGGCTGTAAAAGCTGATGAAAGCAGCGTAGTAGAGCCCACTCAACCACTGC
>NZ_JARQVW010000016.1:0-48659 GCF_029589235.1 Streptococcus taoyuanensis | reverse complement strand
AAGGTACGTAGAAAAAGCCACCGGTTTTGGTGGCTCTTATAGGGAGATTATTATGAAAAAGTTTAGGATTTTCTATCAAACAAAGTTAGGAGGTCTTTATTTGATGGTTTTATTATAAGGCGGTTTGCTTAAAGAAAACTTAAGAAAAGGCGCTGATCGAAAGAATCGGTCTGAAGTCTGAGATGCCTTTACTCACTGAAGAAATCAATGCCAGTTTTGTTGAGTTCATTGACCCGCAACATGAATTTTGTCTTGATTTGAATAAGCGGGCTTCCGAAATTTTCGAGTGCAATCAAACCTTCCAGGGCTTTTAGGACCTGCTTGGCACGGTAAACCCCTTCCTTGTCATTTAAGCCAAGGAGGGCATAGACCTGCATAAATTCTAACTGCATGGAAATACTGGTGTTTAAAATCGGTTTGCGCTTGCGAAGCTGGTTAATTGATTGAAGAAAATTCAGAGCTTCTAGGTAGAGTTCTTTTTTAATAAGATAGTTGGCCAGATTTAACAGCAAAGAGGCCAACGCATTGGCAGAGTAGGCAGAATAACTGCTTTCAAAAAGTTCCAAGGATTCCTTTCGAATCTTAGCGACGACTTCATAGGGCAAGACAGATAAAAGGGCAATGGTGAAGTCTTGCTCAATTTCATTTTGATAGGCAAACGGCACTTCTTGAGCGATTCGTTGAATCGAGACAGGTGCGTCCTCCAGGTGGATTTCTTTTCCCATCGCGTTATTGACATTGATTTCAAGCGAGCGCAAATAGAGTTGCCAGAGCTCTTTGTTCTCCTCGGCAACAGGCGATTTTTCGTGCTTTAAGCGCTCAATGATGGAAAGAAAATCCATATTTTCTTGATTGATGTGTTTCATCAAAATGGGGCTGAAATTTTGAATAGTTAAGCCAGGATAATGGGACAAAAAGGTGTCCCAATCCACCCCCATAGACAGCAAGAGGCGAGAGAAGGTTTCGATGGTCACTCCTTTTTGAGAACGCTCAAATTGGCTGAGGAACTGAGGAGAGACAATATCTGCAGCGACTTCTTTTAGAGAAAGACCGCGTGCTTCACGAATTTTACGGAATGTTGGACCAAATGGCGAAGATGAGGACATAGGGGAACTTCCTTTCAATTATCATACCATTAGTATACCTCAAAAAAGGCTGGAATTAAACTCAGAGTTTAATTTTTGACAAAAAAACTAGAAATTCTTCGATTTTTAAGAAAAATGAAACTATAGTTTACATGGCCCTTTTTTAGGGAGGGATTTTTGATAAAATAAGGTCAATTCTAGAAGATAAGCTTATAACAAAAGGAGATTTACAATGACGACACAAGAAATTTTACAACTATTAGATGAAAAGCGCGTGCTAACGGCCCCTGCAGCAGTTGCTTGGGATGAAGTTCAACGGCAACAAAACCGATTAAATAAAGCAGCGAAGAGACTCAATGGGCCAATCACGGTCACACTGGCCCTCAATCTTCTTTTCGCCTTTACGATTTTTCTCTTAGAACAAAGTCACCTGATGCACGGTTTTCTACTGATGCTCGGATTGATGGGTGGGTTGATTGCGATCAAATATTTTGTATTTGTAGCCCCAGCCAAGCAAGCTCTTGCCAATGCCCGGGCTCTTTATAACCAGGAAATCAGCCAACCAGCCTACCAACAAGGGATGCAAGGTTTCCCACAAAAATTTTACAATTACCACGACCTCTTCCGACTATATAACATAATTGCAGAAGGCCGTGCCTCTACCTTGCCAGAAGCCTATAATCTGCTTGAAATGCAACAATTCCAAGAAACGCAAGTTAATCTGCAAGAGGAAGCCAATGCCCTACAAGCCGATATCGCACGTAGCTCAAGGGTCAGCGCCGTTGCTAATGTAGTCACTGCTTACAATACTTATCGTATCCACAAAGATATGTAATGTCAAAAAGATAAAAGATGAAAAAACCTCCCAAGAGTCATGATCGAAAATCAGAGCTCTCGTGGAGGTTATTTTGTTGTCCTGTAAAAAGTAGTTCCGCAAGGCATCCATGTACTTAAGTTCGCTAACGTATTAAGGACCGTAGTTCTCACTGTCGTTCGAACTGCGTCAACGTACCTAAGCTCACTACCGTTCACTAAGGGAATAAGGACCGTAGTTTTCGCTTCACTCAAACTGCATCAACGTACCTAAACTCGCTGATGCTCGTAAAGGTACGTAGAAAAAGCCACCGGTTTTGGTGGCTCTTATAGGGAGATTATTATGAAAAAGTTTAGGATTTTCTATCAAACAAAGTTAGGAGGTCTTTATTTGATGGTTTTATTATAAGGCTGATTTCTTAAAGAAAACTTAAGAAAAGACGCTGCTTATAAGAATCGGTCTTAGGTCTGATATTTTTTTACAACAGAAACTATTTAGATTTTTTTCTAAATAGAGTTGACAAACCCATCCGAAAGTACTAGAATCTATTTAGAAAGATTTCTAAATAGATTAGAGGAGATAGAGAATGAATTTTGCGCAAACATTTAAAGCTTTATCGAATCCGATAAGAAGAAGTATCTTAGAACTGCTAAAGGCAGGGAAATTATCCGCTGGCGATATCGCTGGCCACTTTGATGTAGCAGGAGCGACCATTTCCCATCATTTAAGCCTCCTCAAGCAGGCAGATTTAATTCGAGAGGAAAAAGAGAAGAATTTTATCTACTATGAACTCAATACTTCTGTCTTGGAGGATTTAATGGTCTGGCTCGTTGATTTGAAAGGAGACTCTACTGATGAAAACGAATAAAAAACTATTGCTATTAACCTCTATGGTGATACTTTTCCCCATACTTTGGGGGCTGATGATTTGGTCGCAATTGCCTAACCAAATCCCGATTCACTTCAATTTTGCTGGCCAGGCCAATAACTTCCAATCGAAACCCCTGGTTGTGTTTGGTCTTCCTATTTTCGATCTCATGGTGCATCTGTTTATGATCTTTATGATCGGTCGCGATTCTAAGAATAGCGCTATGAATGAAAAAATGATCAGAGCGATTTACTGGTTGACCCCAATCGTTTCCTTAAGTACCTCCTATCTCATCTATAGCAAGGCGCTAGGATCTACTACCAATCCATCAGTTTTTGTTTCGGTTCTGCTGGGTCTCATCTTTGTAATCATGGGCAATTACATGCCTAAGCTAAAAGTGAATCACACGGTTGGAATCCGTCTGCCTTGGACCTTACAGAGTGAAGATAACTGGCACAAAACCCATCGCTTGGCAGGGAAGTTGTGGGTCCTCGGAGGTTTGATCCTCCTACTTGAAGCAGGCCTTCAATTCGCGCTTTCTTATGTTTTGGTGCTGGTCATCCTCGCCATTGTGGTTATCCCTATGGTGTACTCATATCAATTAAGTCGAAAAAATCGTTAGTATGAAAAATGTAAAAACCAGTGGAAATCCGTGTTAGGATTACTTCCACTGGTTTTTATAATGCTTGATTTCATCGTTTTCTTAGCCAAAATAAGTTGAAAAAAGAGCGCACCAATACGTTATTTTAAAAATCAAATTTTATAAAAAGTGATATTACATACACCTTTCTAGGTTATCTAACTAGGTCTCTGTAATCCAATGTAATAAAAGCTAAGATATGCTACAAATAGAACTTATTAAATATATTAATTAAACATTTTTAATGGTATAATAACATCAAGTAGTAATATTATTGGAGTTTAAATGAATATTCGAGAACAAAAAAAGCAGGCTATAGAATTTATTAAACGCTGGGAAAATAGAGGAAATGAAAGACAAGATAGTCAGTCATTTTGGCTTGACTTACTTCAATCTGTTTATGAAGTGGAAAATCCAAGCGAGTATATCACTTTTGAAGATAAAGTGATGCTTGACCATACTAGTTTTATGGATGGCTTTATTGATAAGACAAAAGTATTGATTGAACAAAAAGGAGCGGATAAAGATTTAAATAAAGCTATAAAACAGTCTGATGGGACTTACCTTACACCGTTTCAACCAGCTAGACAATACAAAATTTAATGATTTCAATAATCGCCTTGAAGGTTTTGAGAAACTTTTTAAAGACAAATATTATTTTACCCATCCCGAAGATTTTAGCTCAATCTTTAGCATTTTGGTAAAGTATGGAAAAAGTACAAGTAAATATATTTTATCGAAAGGAGAGATATATGAGTGAAATAGTTATTAATGCTCAGAATTTATCTAAAAATTTTTATAATTTTGATTCAAGACTCCCATTTATCAAGAGATTTTTGAAACGTAATCAAATAACGATTCGAGCTGTTCAAGATATTAGTTTTACGATTAAGAGAGGGAGTATAGTTGGCTTTATTGGGAGTAATGGAGCTGGTAAATCCACAACGATTAAAATGTTGACTGGGACTCTTTATCCTAGTTCCGGAAAATTAGAAGTGAATGGAGAAATTCCATTTAAAAGAAGTATAAATTTTAGAAAAAAAATTTCAATAGTAGTAGGAAATAAATTACAGTTATTTCAAGATGTTTCGGCTATGGATTATTTTCAATTGATTGGTACTTTATATGAGGTAGAACCGGCGATTTTACAAGAACGAATTCAGGAATTAAGCAATTTGTTGAATGTAAAAGATCAGCTTTACCAGCAGGTCCGGACCCTCTCTCTTGGACAAAAAATGAAAATGGAGTTTATCGCGGCATCTTTAACAAGTCCGGAAATATTATTTTTAGACGAGCCTACTATAGGGTTAGATATACAGTCTAAAAAAGATATCAGAACATTTTTAAAGAAAATGAATGAAGAATGTCATACTACTATTATTTTAACGAGTCATGATATGGATGATATTTCGTCTGTTTGTGACGAATTAATCGTCATTGACAAAGGAAAAATTATTTTGCAGGAGTCAATGGATGTTATTTTATCTAAATTTTCTGATTTTAAATATTTAAAGATAAAAATGACATTAGATTTGGTACCAGAGTTATGCTCTGTTAAAGGAGTAGTAGTCATTTCTCAAACAAAATCGGAATGTATACTAAAAATACCTAGAGATTTTGTCTTTGAGACATTAGAATCAATCAATAAGCTTGTAGATATAGAAGATTTTGAAATATCAAATCTTTCTTTAGAAGAAATTATTTTACAAAACTATTTTACAAAAAAGGAGCACAATTGAAAAAAGAAATGTCTATTATTCTGATATCATTTCGATCTATTTTGAACTATAAATCAAGTGTACTATTGTTAATGTTACAGGCAAGTATACAAATTATGATATCAGTATTTTTATGGACGTATATATATCAGAGTAACCAGATAAATATAGCAGGATATGATTTTACCTCAATGGTTCAATACTATTTGGGGACTATAATTTTTTCATATTTTGTTTTTTATCCAGTTGATTGGGAAATCAATGACGATGTTCATTCAGGAAATTTTTTTAGCATATTAATAAAACCTGTTACTTTTTATAAGTATTATTTTTGTAAAATGCTTGGAGATAGGCTTGCTCATTTATTATTTATCATCATTCCTGTCATTTTATTCTCCAGTGTTTATTACAAGAATGAGTTATTAACCATTGAAATTCTTATTTTAGGAAGTATTGCAATTATTCTATCTATGGTTCTATGGTTTTTAATATCATGTTGTGTAGGTATGCTTTCTTTTTGGTTAGAAAATATATTTTTTGTCCTTACTGTTAAAGAAATAGTAATTCAGTTTTTATCAGGAATATTATTGCCTTTAAGTTTTTTTTCAAATAATTTTCGTCTGTTTTTAGATGTATTACCTTTTAAATACTTAGTATATGAACCGCTTCAGATGTTTAGTAATGATACATATAAATTAATAGACTATTTGAGAATTATTTGTATTCAATTGATTTGGTGCATCATTTTTTATATTATATCAAGATTCATATTGAGAAAAGGAGTGGAGCACTTCTCAAATGTGGGAGGATAAAATGTTTAGAATAAAAGTAATTTTTAGGCTACTTCATTTTGGTTTTAAATCTGATATGAATTTTCATTTTGACTTCTTTTGTGGTCTATTTTCGTCGATACTGTGGATTGGTTTACCTATTGTATTTTTTAGATTGATTTTCTTAAACATAGACTCTTTTAATGGTTGGGACTATTATCAAATTTTATTTTTGGTAGGTTCCTACACTATTGTAGATGGAGTTATGATGGGATTGTTAATTAGAAGTATGGGAATTTTAGAATCAGATATTTTGAGTGGTAACTTGGATCAAATTTTATTGAGGCCGTTTGATACTCAGTTGTTCTATATTTTTAGATCATTTAATTTAGTTCAATTCGTGAATACTTTTTTTGGTCTTGCGATCATTTTTATAAGTTATGGAAATTTAAATGTACATTTAAATTCATTAAAAATATTATTTTATATCCTTTCTTTAATGTGTGGTTGTATTATATATTATTCAATTTGGTTTCTAATAACGATTAGTTCATTTTGGTTCCCAACTAAATTTTCAAAAGTAGATGTATTTTTGAATTATATTGGAATTTCTAAGTATCCATATAATATTTTTACAGGTATTAACAGATTGATCACTATGTTATTTGTTCCCAATTTATTAATTGCCAATCCTGCAGTATTAATATTTTTAGGGAAAGATACATTGAACCTATTTTTCTATCAAATAGTTTTTACAGTTTTTTTGATTATTATCAGTCGTACAATTTTTAGAAAAGGATTGAAAAAATATGAAAGTGCAGGAAGATAAACAATGTTGTTCAGTTATATGTTTGACTAAAGGAAGTGATTCGCTGTACTTTGTTTTGTGGTCATTGAAACATCAGATAATTATAAACTATAATTTAAAGAATAGTATTATTAACTTATAGGTGCTAAGAAAAAATTTAAAGAAATTCCCTCATTCAATCAAACTTATTCATATTTTTTAAAATAAGAAAATAGTTGGATTTTGATGATGGTTGATATAAAGCTAAACTGGAAGTACCTGAAATCCAACTGTGTCAAACCAGGTCATACGATCTGTGAGAAAAAGAACACATAACAAAAAGAGGAGCTTCACAATAAAGTTCCTCTTCTTTTATATATCCGAATCATTATTCTTATTTCAAAAAAGGTAGTGAAAAAGGTAGTGATTCGGTTGATTTATATTGCAATGTAGTGAAATTTAGAATTTCAAGAATCGCTTAAAATCAAGGTTTCTAACATCTATTGACGTGTAGTGAACCCCTATTTCACCTCTGTAAACACGACGTGTTTGCGAAGTTTTGGTGAGTATTTCTTCAATTGAAGACGGTCTGGAGTGTTACGTTTGTTTTTAGAAGTAAGGTACAAGCGTTCACCAGATTCTTTGTGTTCAAGTGTAATATTTACGCGCATGGTATCTCCCTTCTATTATTCAGCTGATGCAGCTTTAGCGATCTTACGTCCTTTGTAGTATCCTTTAAGTGATACACGGTGTGAACGTGAGTAATCTCCAGTTGCTTCGTCAAAGTTTACAGATGGAGCTGTTACTTTGTAGTGCGTACGACGTTTGTTTTTCTTCGCTTTTGATGTGCGACGTGCAGGTACTGCCATTTCGTTTTTCTCCTTTTAAGATATAAATTCAATTAGGTTTGATTTTCATCAACTGTAACAGTATAACAAAACTTTTTTGTAAAGTAAAGTTACTTGACAAAAAAATTGAAATTTTTGAAAGAAACTTTTCTGTCGTCTGCTTCTCCAAAGTTCTTGCCTATCTTTGTGGCCTCTTTTATGCTATAATGGTAAAAAATATAACGAGAGGAATGACATGACAGAATTAGACAAACGCCATCGTAGTAGTGTCTACGATAGCATGGTAAAATCTCCCAACCGTGCCATGCTTCGCGCGACGGGAATGACCGATGAAAGCTTTGAGAAACCGATCGTAGGGGTAATCTCTACTTGGGCTGAAAACACACCTTGTAACATACACTTGCATGATTTTGGAAAATTGGCTAAAGAAGGTGTGAAGGATGCAGGAGCTTGGCCGGTCCAATTCGGAACCATTACGGTTGCGGACGGGATTGCTATGGGGACGCCTGGGATGCGCTTCTCCCTAACATCTCGCGATATCATTGCGGATTCTATCGAAGCAGCTATGGGTGGTCACAACGTTGATGCTTTTGTAGCCATCGGGGGCTGTGATAAGAACATGCCTGGTTCGATGATTGCCATCGCCAATATGGATATCCCAGCGATCTTTGCTTATGGTGGGACTATTGCTCCAGGGAATCTCGATGGAAAAGATATCGACTTGGTTTCTGTTTTCGAAGGAATTGGGAAGTGGAATCACGGCGATATGACCGCTGAAGAAGTGAAGCAACTGGAATGTAACGCCTGCCCTGGCCCTGGTGGCTGTGGTGGGATGTATACGGCCAACACCATGGCGACAGCGATTGAGGTCCTTGGGATGAGTCTTCCTGGTTCCTCTTCTCACCCTGCTGAATCAGCTGACAAAAAGGCCGATATCGAAGAAGCAGGTCGTGCTGTTGTCAAGATGCTGGAAATGGGACTGAAGCCATCTGATATCTTGACCCGTGAAGCTTTTGAAGATGCGATTACAGTGACCATGGCGCTTGGTGGTTCTACCAATGCGACCCTTCACTTGCTTGCGATCGCTCATGCGGCCAATGTAGACTTGACCCTTGAAGACTTCAACGATTTCCAAGAGCGTGTGCCTCACTTGGCGGACTTGAAACCTTCAGGGAAATATGTCTTCCAAGACCTTTATAATGTTGGTGGTGTGCCAGCCGTCATGAAATACCTTCTTAAGAATGGTTTCCTTCATGGGGATCGTATCACTTGTACTGGTAAGACTGTTGCTGAGAACTTGGAAGCCTTCGCTGATTTGACACCAGGTCAAAAAGTTATCATGCCACTTGAAAATCCAAAACGTGCGGATGGTCCATTGATCATCTTGAAAGGGAACTTGGCTCCAGAAGGGGCGGTTGCCAAAGTATCAGGTGTGAAAGTTCGTAACATCACGGGTCCTGCTAAGGTCTTTGACTCAGAAGAAGCTGCCATTGAAGCCGTTCTTTCGGATGAAATTGTGGATGGCGACGTTGTCGTTGTCCGTTTCGTAGGTCCTAAGGGTGGTCCTGGTATGCCGGAAATGCTGTCCTTGTCATCCATGATTGTTGGGAAAGGTCAAGGGGACAAGGTGGCCCTCTTGACAGATGGACGCTTCTCTGGTGGTACTTATGGTCTCGTTGTCGGTCACATTGCGCCTGAAGCTCAGGTTGGTGGCCCAATCGCCTACCTCCACACAGGGGACATGGTAACAGTTGATCAAGATACCAAAGAAATCACCATGCACGTTTCAGACAAAGAGTTAGCGAAACGCAAAGCTGAAACAACCTTGCCACCGCTGTATAGCCGTGGGGTTCTGGGTAAATACGCTCATATCGTGTCTTCAGCATCACGTGGTGCTGTAACCGACTTCTGGAATATGGAACAGTCTGGTAAACAGTAATTACAAGGACGACTTTGGTCCAAAGAGAGAGTGGGACAGAAATCGGTCATTCGTTAGAATTCGATTTCGTCGTCCCACCTACGCACAGTTGAGTAGGGCTGTAAAAACTGATGAAATCAGTGTAGTAGAGCCCACTCAACCACTGCGTCTTGCTCGACAATCCAAAAATAATTGAGAGGCTAGGACTTTTGTCCCAGCCTCTTTTTTGGCTCAAAGTCGCTATTTTTAACCCTGTCGCTGAAGCGTATGAATATTACTTTTTGGGAGATTTGAGTGTATTATCTGTCATTTTTCTTGTAAATCCGTCTATAATTTGCTATAATTGTGACTAATCGAATCAATCCTTTAATACTGTCCAGAGAGGCAGGCAAGGAGCTATGGAAATGAAAGGCCTGGGAAGACCAGCCTATATTTTGTGTATCTCCTTGTTGTGGGGGATTTTTTTGTATAGTTGAAAAGTGGTTTGATGAAAAAGAGAAATCGTCGATGATGGAGCATGAAGTACTCCTTTACGATTTGGTCATCGAAGGTAGACGTTTTTGTTCAGCCATAGCTTGCTGCATCTTAATTTTAGGAGGTTTTTACGATCGTGAATGACGTTAAATATGATGTGAATGATATGCCAAAACCTGGTTTATTGATTGGTTTATCTTTCCAGCATTTGTTTGCCATGTTTGGGGCGACGGTGCTGGTGCCGATTTTGGTTGGGATTGATCCTGCCATTGCTTTGTTCTCATCTGGTTTGGGGACCTTGGCTCACTTGTCAGTGACCAAGTATAAGATTCCTGCTTATATGGGGTCTAGTTTTGCTTATATTGCAGCGATGCAAATGCTGATGAAGTCAGATGGGATCGCGGCAGTTGCCCAGGGTGCTATGGCGGGTGGTTTGGTCTACTTGTTTGTAGCTCTGATTGTTAAGCATGCGGGTAAAGATTGGATTAATAAGGTCCTTCCACCAATCGTGGTTGGTCCCATTATCATGGTAATTGGTTTGAGTCTTGCGGCGAATGCAGTCACTGATGCGACAACCTTAAATAAAAGCTATAGCGGTTATGCTCTATTGATTTCGATGGTGACCCTCTTTGCGGTTATCCTCTTTAACATGTATGGCAAGAAGATTGTCGGTGTCGTCCCAATTTTACTTGGATTAATTGTGGGCTATATTTTCTCATTGGCTCTTGGTTTGATAACAGGACATAGTTTTGTCAATTTCTCAGAGGTAAGTGCGGCGCATTGGATTCAAGTTCCAAACTTTGACATTCCATTTGTGGATTATAGCTTTAAGCTCTATCCAAGTGCGATTTTGACCATGGCTCCGATTGCCTTTGTGACTATGACGGAACATTTTGGCCACCTCATGGTTTTAAATAGTTTGACTGAGCGTGATTACTTCAAGGATCCAGGGCTTGACCATACGCTTACTGGTGATGGCTTGGCACAGATTATTGCTGGATTCTTTGGAGCTCCTCCGGTAACTTCTTATGGGGAAAACATTGGGGTTATGGCCCTTAGTAAGGTCTACTCAGTTTACGTTATTTCAGGCGCAGCAGTGATTGCGGTTGTCATGAGCTTTATTGGGAAGCTATCAGCACTTTTGCACTCTATTCCAACTCCTGTATTGGGAGGTTTGTCTATTGCCCTCTTTGGGGTTATCGCTGCTAGCGGTTTGAAAATTTTAGTTGAACATAAGATTGATTTTGATAATAAAAAGAATCTCTTGATTGCAAGTGTGATCTTGGTATCAGGGATCGGTGGTTTGATGATTGACCTTGGTGGTCTTCAAATTACAGGTGTGGCAACTTCAACGATTCTTGGAATTGTGTTGTATCAAATCCTTCCAGAACCAAAAGCTGACGAGGCTTAGTCCATTCTGGTAGTGAAAAAGTTTGAATGGATTTAAACATTATAAAAAACGAGGAACAGACTCTGATGGCAGAGCTGGTGTTCCTCGTTTTTTTATGATGGATTGGATTCCCAAAGAGGCTTTCCTTCATTAAGTTGACTGCGTTTCTTAAATGGTAATGATTGTTATCGTGGTGGAAGACCAAGGGCGATGCGCCCGTATCGGCTGATTCGTGTAATTTTCCAAGCGGGTGACCAAGTCACTTCAACCTTGACATCTTCGATCCCCTCGATTTCTTTTAGGCGAGCGACGATTTCGATCGGAAGGCTCTCAGCACAGCTGCAAGCCGTATCGGTAAAGGTCATAACCACCTTGCAAGTGCCGGCTTCATCTAGATGGATCTCGTAGATCAGTCCCAGATTATAAACATCTAACTCGACATCGGTATCAAATACAAGCTCCAATTTTTCGATTAACGACTTCTCTAGTGCCAGGGCGCGGTCATTGATTTTGATATCCTCTCTCATCGCAAGATCCTTTCAGTGTAGTATGGCTTCCATTTTCTCATAATTCGGCTGATAAGGCAAGAAGAGAAAGAGGTTTTGAACGTGTCGAACGAATGAAATTCGGTCCAGTCTCCATTTCTCTTCGAATTTGTGGTAAAATAGAGGCAAAAGTAAGACAAAGGATGAAAGCTATGAAATTACAAAAACCAAAAGGGACCCAGGATATCCTTCCTGGCGATTCGGCGAAATGGCAATATGTAGAAGGCTTTGCACGCAAGGTCTTTGCGCGATACAATTATGATGAAATCCGCACACCGATCTTCGAACATTATGAAGTCATCAGCCGTTCAGTAGGGGATACGACGGATATCGTTACCAAAGAAATGTATGATTTCTATGACAAGGGAGACCGTCATATCACGCTTCGTCCAGAAGGAACAGCTCCTGTTGTCCGCTCCTATGTAGAAAATAAACTCTTTGCGCCTGAGGTACAAAAACCAAGTAAGTTCTATTACATAGGTCCAATGTTCCGCTATGAACGTCCTCAAGCAGGTCGTTTGCGTCAATTCCACCAAATTGGGGTAGAATGCTTTGGATCGAGCAATCCTGCAACGGATGTCGAAACCATTGCCATGGCAGCGCAATTCCTGAAAGAACTAGGAATTGACAATGTGACCTTGCACTTGAACACCTTGGGAAGCCCTGCTAGTCGTCAGGCTTATCGTCAAGCCTTGATTGATTACCTCTTGCCAATGAAGGATCAATTGTCTAAGGACAGCCAACGTCGCTTAGAAGAAAATCCGCTTCGTGTCTTGGATTCAAAAGAAAAAGAAGACAAGGCGGCGGTTGAACAGGCTCCTTCCATCTTAGACTATCTAGATGAAGAAAGCCAGGCGCATTTTGATGCGGTTCGTCGGATGTTGGAAGACTTGGGAGTATCCTATGTCATTGATACCAACATGGTGCGTGGCTTGGATTACTACAACCACACGATTTTTGAGTTCATTACAGAAATTGAAGGCAATGAATTGACAGTTTGTGCGGGTGGTCGCTATGATGGTTTGGTTGAATACTTCGGTGGCCCTTCGACAGCTGGTTTTGGATTTGGTATCGGTGTGGAACGGATCCTTCTCGTTCTTGAAAAGAAAGGCATTGAATTACCAATCGAAACCGGCCTAGATGCCTACATCGCTGTCCTAGGAGATGAGGTCAATGAAGCAGCGCTTAGCTTGGTTCAAGCCCTTCGAATCCAAGGCTTCAAGGCAGAACGTGACTATCTTGGACGCAAGCTCAAGGCGCAATTTAAGTCAGCAGATGTCTTTGCGGCCAAAGCCTTGATCACCTTAGGAAGTAGTGAAGTTGAGAGCGGTCAAGTTACTGTGAAAAATAACCAAACTCGTCAAGAAGTAACGGTGGCTCTTGAAAGCTTGAAGAAAGACTTCCCATCTGTTTTAGCAGAGTTGGGATTGGCTTGATCAAGTCTTGCAGGCACCTGTAAAACAGATTCGCATGGGAGTAGGAGCAAAGTCGTTGCGCCTGCTCTCTTTTATCTAGCTTCTGTTTGCTGACCTTTGCCAAGATTTGGCGAAAAGCCGTTAAATTTTCTGACATTTATGATATAATGAGAAGACTACTAGTAAAGGAATGAAACAGTCATGACATTAGTTTATCAATCAACACGAGATGAAAAAAATACTGTAACAGCTAGTCAAGCCATTCTTCAAGGATTGGCGACAGATGGCGGTTTGTTTACTCCAGTCTCTTATCCTCAAGTAGAGCTGGATTTTGATACCCTCAAAGATGCTTCTTACCAAGAAGTGGCCAAGCTTGTTTTGTCAGCCTTTTTGGACGACTTTACAGCAGAAGAGTTAGACTACTGTATTTCTCATGCTTATGACAGCAAGTTTGATACCCCAGCTATTGCTCCGCTTGTCAAACTCGATGGACAATACAACTTGGAGCTCTTCCACGGTTCCACCATTGCCTTTAAAGATATGGCTTTGTCGATCTTGCCTTACTTTATGACAACAGCAGCTAAAAAGCACGGTCTGGAAAATAAAATTGTCATCTTGACGGCGACTTCTGGAGATACAGGAAAAGCTGCGATGGCAGGTTTTGCTGATGTTCCAGGGACAGAGATCATTGTCTTTTATCCAAAAGATGGTGTCAGCAAGGTGCAAGAATTGCAAATGACGACTCAGACTGGGGACAATACCCATGTCATCGCGATCGATGGAAACTTTGACGATGCCCAAACCAATGTCAAACACATGTTCAATGATGTGGCGCTTCGTGAAAAATTAGCAGCCAACAAGATGCAATTTTCATCAGCTAATTCTATGAACATTGGTCGTTTGGTGCCTCAGGTTGTCTATTACGTATACGCCTATGCGCAATTGGTGAAGACAGGCCAAATCACAGCGGGAGAAAAAGTCAATTTCACTGTTCCAACAGGAAACTTTGGAAATATCTTGGCAGCTTTCTATGCCAAACAAATCGGTCTTCCAGTTGGAAAATTGATCTGTGCGTCAAATGAAAACAATGTCTTGACAGACTTCTTCAAAACACATGTCTATGATAAGAAACGTGAGTTCAAGGTGACCACTAGCCCATCAATGGATATTTTGGTCTCTTCAAACTTGGAACGCTTGATTTTCCACTTGGTAGGCAATGATGCCACGAAGACCAAAGAGTTGATGGAAAGCCTTGTTGCAACAGGTCAGTACCAGTTGTCCAACTTTGATGCAGACATCTTAGATTTGTTTGCGGCTGCATACGCAGATGAAGCAGAAACTGCTGCAGAAATCAAGCGGGTCTATGAAGCGTCTGATTACATCGAAGACCCTCATACAGCCGTAGCATCAGCCGTTTATCAAAAATACCGGACCCAAACAGGGGATGCTGCTAAAACAGTCATTGCCTCTACAGCAAGTCCTTACAAATTCCCTGTTGTGGCAGTAGAAGCGGTGACAGGCGAGACAGGTCTAGGCGATTTCGAAGCCTTGGCTAAATTGCACACCCTCTCAGGTGTTCCTGTGCCACCGGCCGTAGATGGACTTGAAACTGCGCCAGTTCGCCATCGTACAAGCGTAGCTGCTAAAGACATGCAAGCAGCCGTAGAAGACTACTTGGGACTGTAATTCTCCCTATTAGAAAGATCAAAAGAGCCGTTTGGCTCTTTTATATACTCATGAATTCATACAAAAAAATCTTAAACATTGCCCTCCCTGCCATGGGTGAAAATTTCTTACAAATGCTGATGGGCATGGTGGACTCTTATTTAGTAGCTCACCTGGGCTTGATTGCCATTTCAGGTGTTTCCGTCGCAGGGAATATCATCACCATCTATCAAGCCATCTTTTTGGCACTGGGTGCGGCAGTTGCCAGTGTCATGTCCAAAAGCTTGGGTGAAAAAAATCAAGAAAACATTGCCTACCATGCGACAGAGTCACTGAAGGTGACCTTACTGTTGAGTGCTCTCTTAGGAGGAGCATCGCTGTTATTTGGACGCCAGATGATTTCGCTGTTGGGGACTGAAGCTGCAGTAGCCGAAAGCGGGGGGATTTACCTTTCCTTGGTCGGCGGGACCATTGTTCTCTTAGGCTTGATGACGACCTTGGGCTCCTTGGTTCGGGTGGCCAACAATCCACGTCTTCCTATGTATGTGAGCCTGTTGACCAATGTTTTGAATGCTTTATTCTCCTCTGTGGCCATTTTCCTTTTTGGCTGGGGGATTGTCGGTGCGGCCTTAGGGACAGTGCTGGCCCGTCTGGTGGGCGTCATCCTCTTGTGGCGAAAGGTCCAGTTACCCTTTGCACCTCTTCGTTGGGGATTGGATCGTAAGCTCTTGAACTTAGCACTTCCAGCTGCCGGAGAGCGGCTGATGATGCGAGCTGGAGATGTGGTGATCATTGCGATCGTGGTTGCTTTTGGGACCGAGGCAGTCGCAGGAAATGCTATCGGAGAGACCTTGACCCAGTTTAACTACATGCCTGTGTTTGGGGTGGCCACAGCGACGGTCATGCTCGTAGCACGGAGCCTGGGTGAAGGTGATCTTGAGCAGATTGCCCGCCTTCGAAAGCAGTCTTACTGCTTGTCCTTCGTGTTAATGTTACCCATTGCCTTGGGAATCTTTTTTGGGGGCACCCTTCTGACCTATCTCTACACACAAGATGTGAAAGCGGTAGAAGCTAGCCTGTCGGTTGTCCTCTTTTCTTTGTTGGGAACGCCGTTTACAGCAGGAACGGTCATCTATACAGCTGTTTGGCAAGGGTTGGGAAATGGGAAACTTCCATTTTATGCAACGACGATTGGCATGTGGGTCATTCGAATTGGAGCCGGTTATCTGCTTGGAGTAACTCTTGGCTTTGGCCTTCCAGGTGTCTGGACTGGGACACTGCTCGACAATGGTTTTCGTTGGCTATTTTTGAGTCAGCTATATAGACGAAAAGTAGGAGAGAAGAAAAAATGACAAAACGAGCCTTTATTTGGGATTTGGACGGAACCTTGCTGGATTCCTATGATGCTATTCTGGCAGGTCTTGAGGAGACTTATGCATCTTATCAGCTTCCGTTTGACCGGGCTAGCATTAAAGATTACATCTTGAAGCATTCGGTTCAAGATCTTTTAGTAGCTGTGGCGGAGGAGTATCATCTGGATGTGACGGACTTGAATCATCGCCGAGCAGAAAGTCTAGCAGAGAAAAATGCCCAGGTCCTTCTGATGGATGGGGCGCGTGATGTCCTATCCTGGGGACAAGAAGCTGGAATTGAGCAGTTTGTCTATACCCATAAGGGAGAGAATGCCTTTGTCATCCTACGGGATTTGGGTTTGGAATCTTTTTTTACAGAGATTTTGACCAGTCAAAGTGGTTTTGCCCGCAAGCCTGACCCAGAAGCTGCCATGTATCTGATGGAGAAGTACGGCTTGGAGCCAGAAAATACCTACTATATTGGGGATCGGAGTCTGGATATTGACTTTGCAAGAAATAGCCAGATTCAGAGTATCAATTTCTTGACGTCTGACTATGAAGGTAATCATCAGATGAACACCTTACTAGATATTCCAGTTATTTTAAACGCTGAAAAGAATCTGTAAAGAATTTGTTTTCATTTTGAAATAAAGTCGTAAGCTTTCTTTAAGAAATGTCCGCTATAATAGAAGCATAAACAAAGACCTCCTAACTTTGTTTAGAAAAATCCTAAAACTTTTCTTTTTCATAATAATCTCCCTAAGAGTCGCCAAATCAGGCGGCTTTTTTTGTGCGAAAAAACAGTGCAAGCTCTTTTCCTTGCCAGAGGATATGAAATATTTTATAATTGATTAGTCAATTATTGATTTATCAAAAATGAATAGAGGAAGGAATGTGGCAGAAATAAATGATTTGCTCTACCAACTACGTTTGGCAGATCAATCGACTACACAGTTATTTGAAAAGCGCCTAGGGATTAGCTTAACACGTTACCAAATTTTGCAGGATTTATTAGAACAAGCACCTTGCAATCAGATCGCGGTTCAGGAACGCTTGCAGATTGATCCAGCGGCTTTAACCCGGCATTTCAAAATATTGGAAAAGGAAGGATTTGTCCATCGGAGTCGAAATCCAAAGAATCAGCGGGAAATCATAATTCATTTGACGGATACGGCCTATAATCGTTTGGTCAAACATCCCCCTCGCCATCATGTGGCGGTAAAAGAACAGATGAGTCGCATTTTGACCACTCAAGAACAAGAGCAATTTTCTTACCTGCTGGACAAATTAGTATCTGGCATTGAACAAATAACAGTTGAATAAAAAGGAGAATCTACGATGTCATTACTGACGATTATTTTAGCAAGTCTTGCTGCACTGGAGCATTTATATATTTTTTATTTGGAGAGCATCAGAACCACATCTGATACCACAAGTCGGGTTTTCAACATGGATAAAGAAGAACTCGCTCGCCCATCTGTGACCTCTTTATTTAAGAATCAAGGGATATACAATGCCTTGATTGGTGCCTTCCTCTTGTATGGATTGTTTGTCTCTAAAAATAGTGAAGTTGTTACGATTTTTGTGCTCTTTATTATTGGGGCTGCTACCTACGGTGCGATGACAGCCAATAAAAAGATTATCTTGACCCAAGGTGGCCCTGCTATTTTGGCCTTGTTAAGTATCCTATTTTTGGGTTAAAAAAGATGCGCCGATAGGGAACTTTGAGTTGATTGTATTAAATAAGTGTAGAAAAAAGTATAAAAAAAGACTAAAAATTTTATTGACTTTCGAAGAAAAAGGGTTATAATGGTAGCAACAGAAAAGTAATGAGTCAGCTATTTTCAGGGAGCTTGTGGGAATTGTGAACAAGCAATAGCGACTGATGAAAATTGGACTGTTATGATCAATGAATTCTAACCCATGTGAATTCGGTTGGCACCCCTTACCGTGCAACTCCTTGATAGAGGAGATAGAGATGTAGGGAAAGACCAGCTATTTTTCCCTATAAAAGAGGTGGCACCGCGGACATTACGCCCTCACACAGTTTTTGTGTGAGGGCTTTTCTATGTGCCTTAGCAAGCGAAGCGAGCTTAGGCACATTGATCCCAAAGCGGAAATAGAGCGTGGGATAACCGTGATCGCCTTAGCAAGCCAAGGTGCGGCTGAATTCCTTAGAATAAAAGAGTTCTAAAAGAGAGGTTTCTGATATGAAAAAAGTTTTATCTGCTGATGTGTTGAGTCCAATTTTGGCTTATATGCGTTTGGATGCGCCCCATAAAATGATCTTGGAGTCGATCCCTCGTGAAAAAGAGAATGCGCGTTTTTCAATTGTAGCTTATCGGCCGGTCAGTGAAGTCAAGTTTGAAAATGGTGTCCTCTATTACAATGATCAAATTATCGAAGAGGATCCTTTGGACTTTTTGAACCGCATCACGGTCAAAACGAAAACTTCAGAAGAGCTTCCTTTTAACGGTGGGGCGATTGGATTTGTCGGCTATGACTTGATTGGTCTCTATGAGAACATTGGTTCCATTCCTGAAGATACGATCGGCACACCAGATCTTCACTTTTTCTTATATGAAAGCTATGTGATTTTTGATCACAAAAAGGAAAAGGTCTATGTGGTGGAAGAGAACCACTATAGTGGGCGAAGTGAAGCAGAGCAAGCGTCGAGCTTGGAGCAAGTATTAGCACAATTGGCAAGACCTGCAAAAGAAGAGTTTCAGGACAAGGACCTGCATGCGCTTCATTTCCACAATCATTTGGAGCAAAAAGAGTTTGAGGAAATGGTGGCCCTAGCGCGGGACTATATTCGAAAAGGAGATATGTTCCAATGCGTGCTCAGTCAACGTTTTTCAGCTGATTTTTCGGGTAAACCATTGGATTATTACCGCAATTTGCGCGTGACCAACCCTTCGAATTATCTCTACTTTTATGATTTTGGGGAGTACCAAATTATCGGTGCTAGTCCAGAAAGTCTGGTGTCGGTCAAGGACCGAGTGGTGACAACTAATCCCATTGCGGGCACGCGTCCAAGAGGGATCGATGAAGAGGCTGATCGGAAATTGGCAGCTGAGTTGACAGGGGATCCAAAAGAAGTCGCAGAGCACCGGATGTTGGTGGATCTAGGGCGAAACGATATTGGTCGTATTGCTCAAAATGGTTCAGTTGAAGTGACCAAATATATGGAAGTGGAATTCTTCCGTTATGTGATGCACTTGACGAGTGTGGTCAAGGGTCAATTACTTCCTGGACTAGCCTCTATTGAGGCTCTGAAGGCAACTCTTCCAGCTGGAACCGTTTCGGGTGCTCCCAAGATTCGAGCCATGAAGCGGATCTATGAGGCAGAAAAAGAGAAACGCGGGGTCTATGCGGGTGCTATTGGCTATCTCTCTGTGACGGGGGATCTCGATTTTGCTATTGCGATTCGAACCATGATCCTCAAAAATAAGAAGGCTTATGTGCAGGCTGGAGCAGGAATTGTTTATGATTCGATCGCTGAAAATGAATACCAAGAAACCGTCAATAAGGCAAAATCAATGACTAGGATTGGAGAAGAAGGATGATTTTATTAGTCGATAATTACGATTCATTTACCTACAATTTAGCACAGTATATCGGAAAATTTGATGAGGTCCAGGTGCTTCGAAATGATGATCCGGATTTGTACCAGGTTGCCCAAGAAGCAGATGCCTTGGTCTTTTCTCCAGGTCCAGGTTGGCCAAAGGATGCGGGCAAGATGGAGGAGATGATCCGAGATTTCGCAGGGGTCAAACCAATCTTGGGGATTTGCCTGGGACATCAAGCGATTGCGGAAGTTTTTGGAGGGCGCTTGGGATTGGCACCACAGGTCATGCATGGCAAACAAAGCCAGATCCAGCTAGAAGCTCCCTCTCCGCTATACGCGGGTGTCGCAAAAGAGGTCCCAGTCATGCGTTACCATTCGTTGACGATTGAAGACATGCCAGAGGATTTTGTCATTACCTCTCGGACGACGGATGATCAAGCCATTATGGGGATTCAACACCGCAGCTTACCAATTTATGGTTTTCAATACCATCCAGAAAGTATCGGGACGCCAGATGGGCTCAAGACCATCGAAAATTTTGTTAAACTAGTCAAGGAGCGGAAGATGAAACAAGTGCTTGCAAAAGTAGCGGAAGGAATGGATCTAACTGGTGCAGAGTTAGAAGCTGCTATGGAGGAAGTCGTTGCTGGTCGTGCTTCAGAAGCACAGGTGACGGCCCTTCTTCTAGGTCTTAAAATGAAGGGAGAAACGGTTGAAGAGCGGACGGCTATTGCAAAAGTGATGCAGGCCTATGCAGTCGCTATTCCTACAGAAGTTCAAGGAGCGATGGACAATTGTGGAACGGGGGGCGATCGTTCGTATAGTTTCAATATTTCAACAACAGCTGCCTTCGTCCTTGCTGGTGGTGGCATCAAGATGGCGAAACACGGAAATCGTTCGATCTCTTCCAAATCCGGTTCTGCGGATGTACTAGAAGCTCTAGGGATTAACCTTGATTTGGGTCCAGAAGACTTGGGACGAGTGTTTGAAAAGGCGGGAATTGTCTTCCTATTTGCCAAAAATCTGCATCCTGGCATGCGCTATATTATGCCCGCTCGCTTGGCACTAGGGGTGCCGACAGTGATGAACTTAACTGGTCCTCTTATCAATCCGATTCCTCTAGAAACCCAGCTATTGGGAACCAGTCGTCCTGACATGCTAGAAAGTACGGCAGAGATTCTAAAGAATTTGGGTCGGAAACGCGCAGTGGTGGTGAGTGGCCCACAAGGTTTGGACGAGGCAGGCCTTGATGGCGCAACCCAGCTCGCTATTCTGGAAGATGGACAGGTTACTTTATCCAGTTTTCAACCAGAAGATATCGGAATGGAGCGCATTGAAATTGATCAAGTACGAGGTGGAGACGCCAAACGCAATGCGGAAATTTTGCTCAGTGTCTTGAAGAATGAAGCGAGTCCCTTCTTAGAGGTGACGGTCTTAAATGCAGGCCTTGGTTTTTATGCCAACGGCAAGGTAGATTCTATCAAAGAGGGGATTGCCTTGGCACGTGAAGTGATTGCCAGTGGGGCCGCCCTTGAGAAATTGAGATTATTACAGGAGTATCAAAAATGAGTCAAGAATTCTTGCCAAAGATTCTAAAGGAAAAGGCGCGTGAAGTGGCTGCGATGAAAGAAGAGGAACTCCAACCTTTGCGCGAGACCTACCGCCTGTATGATTACCTAAAGAGTCATCCAGAAAAGCTTCAGGTCATTGCGGAAGTGAAAAAGGCTAGCCCGAGTCTGGGAGATATTCATGTCGATGTGGATATCGTCGCGCAGGCTAAGACTTACGAAGAAAATGGGGCCGTGATGATTTCTGTCTTGACCGATCAAGTTTTTTTCAAGGGCAGTATCGAGTATCTCCGGGAAATATCTAGTCAAGTGCGTATTCCCACCCTCAATAAAGATTTTATTGTGGATGAAAAGCAAATAATTCGGGCACGAAACGCAGGGGCGACCGTGATCTTGTTGATTGTTGCAGCCTTATCAGAGACTCGTCTGCAAGAGCTCTATGAGTTTGCGACCCATCTTGGCCTGGAGGTCTTGGTGGAGACCCATAATCTGACAGAACTAGAGGTCGCTCACCGGATTGGTGCTCAGATCATCGGGGTGAATAATCGCAACTTGGTGACCTTTGAGACTGATCTTCATACTAGCCTGGAATTGGCGACCAATTTTGAACAAGAACCGGTTTACATCTCTGAGTCTGCTATTTTCGCAGCAGCAGACGCGCGCATGCTGGCTCCTTATTTTAATGGCATTCTCGTTGGGACAGCCCTCATGAAGGCAGACAATGTGGCTGAAAAAGTAAAGGAGTTGCAGATTGACAAAGGTTAAAATTTGCGGATTGTCCACTCCGGAAGCTGTCCAGACAGCTGTTGAGGCCGGTGCGGACTACATTGGTTTTGTCTTTGCACCAAGCAAACGGCAAGTGACGCTGGAGCAAGCTCGGCAGTTGGCTACAGATATTCCAAAGAGGGTTCAAAAAGTCGGTGTTTTTGTATCACCACAAAGAGAAGAAGTGGAGCAAGCTTGCCAAGTTGTAGGGTTGGATCTGATACAAGTGCATGGGCCGATAGATGATACCATCTTGCAAGAGCTTCCCCAACAGACGATTCGTGCTGTTCAAGTGGGGAAAGATGCAGCTCTTCCTGAGACCAGTGCCGATTATCTGCTCTTTGATGCTCCTGTAGCAGGAAGTGGAGAGACTTTTAACTGGCAAGAACTCGAAAGTCAAAACGTTACAAAGCCCTTCTTTATTGCAGGAGGCTTGACGGAAGACAATGTAGCAGATGCCATTCGCTTCTTTCATCCTTATGCGGTGGATGTATCCAGTGGGGTCGAGACAAATGGAATAAAAGATCAAGAAAAGATAAAACGATTTATAGAAAGGGTCAAGCATGGCATATAAACAACCAGATAAAAACGGATTTTACGGGCGGTTCGGGGGACGATTTGTCCCTGAAACCTTGATGACAGCAGTTTTAGAATTAGAAGAAGCCTATAGAGAAAGTCAAGCAGATCCTTCTTTTCAAGCAGAATTGGATCACCTTTTGAAACAATATGTCGGTCGGGAAACACCGCTCTATTACGCTAAGAATCTTACCAAGTATGTCGGCGGAGCCAAGATTTTTCTTAAAAGAGAAGACCTCAACCACACAGGGGCTCATAAAATTAATAATGCCCTAGGACAGGTTTTGTTGGCACACCGGATGGGCAAAAAGAAGATCATCGCAGAAACAGGAGCTGGCCAGCACGGTGTTGCAACAGCAACAGCTGCTGCTTTATTTGATATGGAATGTACCATTTACATGGGGGAAGAAGATGTCAAACGCCAAGCCCTCAATGTCTTTCGGATGGAGTTATTGGGCGCTAAGGTTCAATCAGTAACAGATGGTTCACGTGTTCTCAAGGATGCGGTCAATGCTGCCCTTAGAGCCTGGGTAGCAAATGTGGAGGATACCCACTATATCATGGGTTCTGCTCTAGGACCTCATCCATTCCCAGAGATTGTCCGTGATTTTCAAAGTGTCATCGGTCGAGAAGCCAAACGCCAATTTGCAGAGCAAAATGATGGTGCATTACCAAATGCAGTTTTAGCCTGTGTAGGAGGCGGATCGAACGCCATTGGCCTCTTTTATCCTTTTGTTGAAGATACATCTGTTGCCATGTATGGGGCAGAAGCTGCTGGGCTTGGAGTAGATACAGACCAGCATGCAGCAACCTTGACCAAGGGGCGTCCGGGAGTCCTTCACGGTGCCTTGATGGATGTTTTACAGGATGCCCATGGACAGATTTTAGAAGCCTTCTCGATTTCAGCAGGTCTCGATTATCCTGGGATTGGGCCAGAGCATTCTTATTTCCATGATATCAAGCGGGCAACCTATGTGCCTGTGACAGACCAAGAAGCCCTAGAAGCCTTTCAATTGCTTTCAAAAGTAGAAGGAATCATTCCAGCTCTGGAATCGAGCCATGCTATCGCCTATGCAGTGAAATTGGCCAAGGAGATGGGGCCTGAAAAATCCATGATCGTTTGCTTATCAGGTCGTGGGGATAAAGATGTGGTACAAGTCAAAGACCGCCTAGAACAAGAGAGAGGAGAGTAAGATGGGAAAGACCTTAACAGAGCATTTACAAAAGCTGAAAGACCAGCAGCAAGGAATCTTTGTTCCTTATATTATGGCAGGAGATCATGAAAAAGGCTTAGCAGGTTTGCAGGAAACCATCCAATTTTTGGAGGAGCTTGGTGTCTCAGCTATTGAGGTTGGCATTCCTTTTTCAGATCCGGTGGCAGATGGCCCTGTGATTGAAGAGGCGGGGCTACGAAGTTTAGCCCATGGGACGACAACAGAGGAACTGGTGCAAACGATCCAGCGTCTGGAGACAAGTGTTCCTTTGGTCATCATGACCTATTTCAACCTCTTGTTCCAATATGGGCTCGAAAACTTCTTTAGAGATGTAGAAGGAACAGCGGTCAAGGGAGTGATTATTCCGGATCTTCCTCATGAGCATGCGGATCTGGTAGAGCCTCTATTAGTGGATAAAGACATCGCTTTGGTGCCGCTAGTGAGCTTAACCACAGGAATCGAGCGCCAGAAGAAATTGATCCAAGATGCAGAAGGATTTATCTATGCCGTTGCCGTCAATGGAGTGACGGGGAAAGCTGGTAGCTATCGAGATGATTTGGATCACCACTTGGCCCAATTACATGAAATAGCGTCTATTCCTGTTTTAACAGGTTTTGGAGTTTCCAGCATGGAGGATGTTCACCGTTTCAACAAGGTCTCAGATGGGGTTATTGTGGGGTCCAAAATCGTTAAGGCTCTCCACCAAGGGGAGACAGACGCCATTGCTCGTTTTATTTCTCAAGCAGTGAAGGGTTAGAAGCTTCATTCCATTCATCATCAGCTTGATTCTCCTAGATCAAGCTCTTTGTCTACTATTTTAAACATTCCCCTCGTTGGTCTTTACAAACGAGGCTTTCTCGTTACAATAGAGGTAGTAACAAGAAAAGAGGAGAAGAGAATGATAAGCCTTGAAGAGATTGATCAAGTCATCCAGTCAGGTCCTTTTGAACCCACCTGGGACTCTCTTAGCCATCAAGTCTGTCCGGATTGGTATCGGGATGCCAAATTTGGAATGTTTATCCACTGGGGTGTCTACAGTGTACCTGCCTTTGGTTCAGAATGGTATTCGCGAAATATGTATATACAAGGGAATCCTTGTTATGACTATCATCGAGAGCATTTTGGAGACCAGGCCGGCTTTGGCTACAAGGATCTCATTCCTCTTTTTACAGCCGATCGCTTTGATCCGGCATCTTGGCTAGATCTCTTTCAAAAAGCGGGAGCCCAGTATCTTTTTCCAGTTGCGGAGCACCACGATGGTTTTCAGATGTATGCCTCTACTCTCTCGCCTTATAATAGCTTAGAAATGGGGCCGAGACGAGATGTCTTAGGAGAGCTGAGGGAGGAAGCAGAAAAACGTGGTCTGCACTTTTGTACGTCTTCTCACCGGGCAGAACACCAGTTTTTCTTTTCACATGGCAAGGAATTCACTAGTGACATTCCGCAAGAAGTCCCAAGAGACAGCCTTTATTGGCCAGCGGAGCCAGAGCCCAAGGATCATTTTGATCTGACTTCTAAGCCTTATCCAAGTAAAGAATTCTTGGAAGATTGGCTGTTGCGAACCTGTGAACTGGTGCGGGACTACCAACCAGAGCTCCTATATTTTGACTGGTGGATCCAGCATGAGAGTTTCCGTCCCTACTTGATGCGCTTTTTGGCTTATTATTACAATCTAGCAGCACAAGAGGATCGCAAGGTGGCTGTTTGTTACAAACAGGACGCCCTCCCTTTCGGTTCAGGAATCGTTGAGATGGAGCGGGGAGGATACGGAGAGACGCAAGCCTTTCCGTGGCAAATGGATACCGCGATCGCCCGTAATTCTTGGTGTTATACCCAGGATCTAGCCTACAAGACCAGTAAGGAATTGCTACAAAATTTAGTTGATGTTGTGGCCAAAAATGGCAATCTTCTGCTCAATATTGGACCCAAAGCAGATGGCACGATCCCTGAGCAAGACCAAGACATCCTCACAGAGATCGGGGACTGGCTGGCGGTAAATGGAGAAGCCATTTATCAGAGTCGGCCTTGGCGGGTGTCATCAGACGGACCGACCGAGGCCCAGGAAGGTTCCTTTTCAGACGGGCAAGCGCCACTCTATACCAACCAAGATTTCCGCTATACCATGCGTGATGGCTTTCTTTATGCCATCCAGCTGGAACCAAGTGGAAGGGCAGAAGAGCTGACCTTGCCATCTCTCGCCTATGATCTCAAGCAACCGAGAATTCTTCATGCGCGCATTCAAAAGCTAGAGCTCCTTGGAGAAAGCCAGCCCCTTTCTTGGAGCCAAGATGAGACAGGGCTTCATCTTCAGTTACCAGCTTGCAGCAAAAAACAACCGCGTGTTTTACGCCTCAGCTTTTAGTTTTCTTGAAGCTTTCTATAAGGAATCGTTTAGGTTTCTCTTGTATACTGTACTCATCCAATAAGAAATGAGGTACAGAAAATGAAAATCTCAGTTAATTATCCAAAACGCTTTAAGAAATTGCCACAACAAGGTTCTTGTTACGGCGAATAAACACTTCTCTTCATTTTTCATAAGAAACTCCTAAAGAAGGCTCTACCCGAAAGGGTAGAGTTTTTATGTACCAGAGACCTTGTGATTCGTGGTATAATAGGCCTATGGAAAAAAAGAATAAATTACTACTCATCGACGGGTCTTCCGTCGCTTTTCGTGCCTTTTTCGCACTCTATAATCAAATTGATCGCTTCAAAAATGCCAATGGTTTGCATACCAATGCGGTTTATGGCTTTAACCTCATGTTGAGCCATCTCTTGGAGCGCATCCAACCGACCCATGTCCTCGTTGCTTTTGATGCAGGAAAGACGACCTTTCGGACGGAGATGTATGCCGACTACAAAGGGGGCCGTGCAAAAACTCCAGATGAGTTCCGTGAGCAGTTTCCTTTCATTCGTGAGCAATTAGATCATTTGGGAATCCGCCATTATGAGCTGGCCCAGTATGAAGCGGATGATATTATTGGAACGCTAGATAAGATGGCAGAAACTACCTCGGTGCCATTTGATGTGACCATTGTCTCTGGGGACAAGGATTTGATCCAGCTGACAGATGACAATACGGTAGTTGAAATCTCTAAAAAAGGGGTAGCGGAGTTTGAGGAATTCACTCCAGCCTATCTGAAAGAAAAGATGGGGCTGACACCAGAGCAATTTATCGACCTCAAGGCCTTGATGGGAGATAAGTCGGATAATATCCCAGGTGTCACCAAAATCGGAGAAAAGACCGGGATCAAACTACTCCTAGAGTACGGGTCTCTCGATGGTATTTACGAGCATATCGACGAGATGAAGGCTTCTAAGATGAAGGAAAACCTCATCAACGACAAGGAGCAGGCCTACCTATCCAAGACTCTTGCGACCATCGAGACCGATGCACCTATTGAAATTGGCCTGGACGATATCACCTATACGGGCCCTCATCTAGAAAATCTCGCCAAGTTTTATGAGGAGATGGGCTTCAAGCAACTCCGTCAGGCCTTGGATCTCAGTGGAGAAGAAGCGGCTCCTGTAGCTATTGACTATACAGAAGTCGAGCAAGTCACTTCAGATATGCTCACGGAAGATAGTTTCTTCCATTTTGAGATTTTTGGGGACAATTACCATACGGAACCCATCATCGGTTTTGCATGGGGGACCGAAGGTCAGCTCTACGCGAGTACAGATACTGGTCTTTTACAAACACCGATTTTCAAAGAATTTCTCGAAAAAACGCCCCTCAAGGTCTATGACTTCAAGCGGGCTAAGGTCTTGCTCAGCCACTTGGGCATTACCCTTCAAAATCCCGCGTTTGACAGTCGATTGGCCAAGTATCTCTTGTCGACCGTAGAGGACAATGAAATTTCAACCATTTCGAGTCTCTATAGTCAGATTGCGCTACCGCTGGACGAAGTCGTTTATGGCAAGGGAGCCAAAAAAGCTATCCCAGAAAAGGCAGTCCTATTAGAGCATTTGGCACGGAAAGTCGCTGTTCTACTGGATACCGAAGAGCCTATGATGGAGCAGTTGCAAGCCCATGACCAGCTAGGTTTGCTCTATGATATGGAGCAACCACTAGCAGCTGTTTTGGCCAAGATGGAAATCGCGGGGATCAAGGTAGAGCGCCAGACCCTAGAAGATATGCAGGTGGAAAACGAAGTAGTCTTGGAACGTTTGACCCAAGAAATCTACGAGCTTGCAGGAGAAGAGTTCAACATCAATTCTCCAAAACAATTGGGCGCCATCCTCTTTGAAAAATTGGAACTCCCTCTTGAATATACTAAGAAGACCAAAACCGGCTATTCAACAGCTGTTGATGTCTTGGAACGCCTGGCTCCAATTGCACCGATCGTGTCTAAGATTCTTGAATACCGCCAAATTGCTAAGATCCAGTCGACCTATGTCATCGGTCTTCAAGATTGGATTTTGGAAGATGGGAAGATCCATACCCGCTATGTACAGGATTTGACGCAGACAGGCCGTTTGTCCAGTGTGGATCCCAACCTGCAAAACATTCCTGTCCGTTTGGAGCAAGGCCGTCTCATCCGCAAGGCCTTTGTCCCAGAAGAGAAAAACAGTGTCTTGTTGAGTTCGGACTATTCACAAATAGAATTGCGTGTCTTGGCCCATATTTCGGGAGATGAGCATTTGATTGACGCCTTTAAACATGGGGCAGATATCCATACATCGACTGCTATGCGAGTTTTCAATATTGAAAAACCAGAAGATGTGACGCCGAACGACCGTCGCAATGCAAAAGCAGTAAACTTCGGTGTGGTTTATGGAATTTCCGACTTTGGACTGTCTAATAACCTAGGGATCAGTCGAAAAGAAGCCAAGGCCTACATTGAGACCTACTTCGAACGCTACCCTGGCATCAAGGACTATATGGAGAGAGTGGTACGGGAAGCGCGTGATAAAGGCTATGTGGAGACCCTCTTCAAGCGTCGTCGGGAGATTCCAGATATCAATTCTCGCAACTTCAATGTTCGAGGCTTTGCGGAGCGGACGGCTATCAACTCACCAATCCAAGGATCTGCAGCAGATATCTTGAAAATTGCCATGATCCACTTGGACCAAGCGCTAGAAGCAGGAGCATACAAGACCAAGATGCTTCTTCAGGTGCACGATGAAATCGTTCTGCAAGTACCAAGTGATGAACTGGCAGCGATCAAAGAACTCGTCAAAGAGACCATGGAATCCGCTATTGAACTTGCAGTACCACTGGAAGCTGATGAGAACGAAGGCAAAACATGGTATGAAGCCAAATAAAATGGAAGTCGTACAAGTACGTCCAGTACCATATAAATTCTTAAGACAAGAAACACAAAAAGGAGATTCTTATGGCTTATTCATTTCGCAATCCCAGTGATGGCATTATCAAACATTACCTAGAAACCAGCAAGATCATCGCTGTAGTTGGATTATCTGACCGTGAAGATACGACCAGTCATCGTGTCAGCAAGGAGATGCAAGAGCGGGGCTATCGGATTATTCCTGTCAACCCTCGTGCAGCTGGTGGCCAGATTCTTGGAGAAACGGTGTACGCTAGCTTGCAGGAGATTCCTTTCCCAGTAGATATCGTCGATGTATACCGTCGCAGTGAGTTTTTACCAGATGTGGCACGTGATTTTATTGAGACGGATGCGAAAATTTTCTGGGCACAATTGGAACTGGAAAATCAAGAAGCAGAAGAAATCCTTCGTGGAGCTGGACGAGAAGATATCGTCATGAACCGCTGTATCAAACGAGAACACACCCGACTGATCTTAGGAGACTCCCTATACGGTTTATAAATGATAAACAATTGACATAGAAGAAAACCCCAGCTTGCTGGGGTTTTCTTCTTACTCTTATTCAGTTTCATGGCTTGGATGGCCTGTAAAATGGCGCGGCCCTTGTTTGATCTGCTTGATTTGATCATAAAATGCAATTTGGCAGTTAATAAAGTAAGGCATGGTATAAAAGCCGATGACATCGCGCGTGAAGTAATTCAAGAAGTACCAACCAATCAAGGTTAGATCGAGCACCAAGCGATTGCTGCGGAACCCTTTCATAGTTTCACGACTTTGGCGAAGGACTCCAAAGGCTCCCTTGTAGTCGCCGTCTCGTAATTGCTCGTAGAGGATCAATTCGACCAAGCTGAGACTGTAGTATTGTGGCAGGTAAAAGAGGAGGCCGATCAGGCCAAGTACGACGCCAGCAGTCATCAGAGGCATTTGTTGCATGAGAGATTGAAATTCAGGACTGGAAGCACTCAGAGTGCTAGGGTTGCTCACCTTATCGTAGATCGCCAAAAATCGAATGCTGGCGTAGGTGCTGATGAGGCTCCCCGCATAGAGGATGAGTCCCCATAAAAAGAGAACGGCTTGCTTCAAGATCAAGGTAGCAAATACAGAGGTAAAGCGATCTTGTTTAAAAATATCTAACACGCGTGTTCGGTGTTCAATCTTGGGATTAATCGTATCTAAATAGCTAAAAGTCGCACCGACCACTAAAATGGAGATGACAAAGGAGACGACGGAAGGAAAGAGCTGCCGCTGGATCATGTAGATACTTGCTTGCTGCAAGGTCATGTCCGGTAGTAGATCGACCAGATCTTGCCCACTTAAGAGAAAGTTAGCAAGAATGGTCAACAGGACCGGAAGAGCAAAAAGGATAGCTAAGCCCGGTTGCTGGACTTGCATGGTACGTGCCCGAAGGCGAATCAATTTAAGGTTCATAGATGACACTCTCTTCATAGTAGTACTTTTTATTATAACATAAGTCCGTGACAGAGCCGGTAAAATTTGGTACAATCGTACAGGTGCTCACAGGAAAACTGTGACAGGAATAAGAAGGCTGGGACTGTTTTTCCCAGTACGGAGGTAACCATGACAGATTCACCGATTCAATATCGATTAATCAAAAAAGAAAAGCATACAGGTGCTCGTCTGGGAGAAATTATCACCCCTCACGGGACCTTCCCGACCCCAATGTTTATGCCTGTAGGGACTCAGGCAACCGTTAAGACCCAATCGCCAGAAGAACTCAAGGAAATGGGTTCCGGAATTATTTTGGCCAACACCTACCATCTCTGGTTTCGTCCCGGGGATGATCTAGTCGCAAAAGCAGGAGGACTGCACCAGTTCATGAACTGGGACCAGCCCATTTTGACAGATAGTGGAGGCTTCCAGGTCTATTCATTAGCGGATACCCGCAATATCACTGAAGAAGGGGTAACCTTTAAAAACCACCTCAACGGCTCGAAGATGTTCCTCTCTCCAGAAAAGGCCATCTCCATCCAAAACAATCTAGGAAGCGACATCATGATGTCCTTTGATGAATGCCCTCAGTTCTATCAGCCCTATGATTATGTGAAAAAATCAATTGAACGGACCAGTCGTTGGGCAGAACGTGGCCTGAAGGCTCACCGTCGTCCTCATGATCAAGGTCTTTTCGGGATTGTTCAAGGGGCTGGATTTGAAGACTTGCGCCGTCAGTCTGCCCAAGATCTGGTCAGTATGGACTTCCCAGGCTATTCCATCGGTGGCTTAGCTGTTGGGGAAAGCCATGAAGAGATGAATGCCGTACTTGATTTCACAACGCCGCTCTTACCAGAGAACAAGCCACGCTATCTCATGGGAGTGGGGGCTCCAGACAGTCTGATCGATGGGGTTATTCGTGGAGTGGACATGTTTGACTGTGTCTTGCCGACGCGGATTGCGCGAAATGGGACCTGTATGACCAGTCAAGGACGCCTGGTAGTGAAAAATGCGCAATTTGCAGAAGACTTTACACCGCTGGATCCTGAATGTGATTGCTACACTTGTAAGAATTACACTCGTGCTTATCTTCGCCACCTCCTCAAGGCAGATGAGACCTTCGGCATTCGCTTGACTAGCTACCACAACCTCTATTTCTTGATCAACCTCATGAAACAGGTCCGTCAAGCCATCGTGGATGACAATCTCTTAGAATTCCGTGAGCATTTCGTCGAAAAATATGGCTATAACAAGTCAGGGCGGAATTTCTAGAAATAGATAAATAGGAAGAAAAAAGACTACAGCCATCTGAGAATAATAGGAATAACTGCTAGACGCAGTGGTTGATTGGTATCTTTGTTCGCTTGTTAAGCTCCAAAGATAACCTAATCAACTGTGCGGGGGCGAGACGACGAACAAATTGGATATAAATTTGTTCTGTCTCGCTCCCTTTTTTCTATATAATAGCAACTTTTTTTGCGCTCTTTTCTTAACGAAAACACTTTCATTAAAAAAACGAAAAAAAACTTCTCAAATCCCTTGCATTGGGCCTTTGTTTGTGTTAAACTACTATGGTGCTGTGAAAAACAGCTATTAGCTTTGATGCAAGAGGTTGCGACACGCTCGGTTGCATTGCCACGCAACGCGCGTCGGTTTTCTTGTGGAGCTAGCCTATTATCTTAAATAGACGAAAAGGAGAAAAAGATGGCAAACAAAAAAATCCGTATCCGTTTGAAAGCGTACGAACACCGTACACTCGACACAGCGGCTGCAAAAATCGTAGAATCAGCTACTCGTACAGGTGCACAAGTTGCGGGTCCAATCCCACTTCCAACTGAGCGTAGCCTCTACACAATCATTCGTGCGACTCACAAATACAAAGATTCTCGCGAACAATTCGAAATGCGTACACACAAACGTTTGATCGACATCATCAACCCAACTCAAAAAACAGTTGACGCTTTGATGAAATTGGATCTTCCAAGTGGTGTAAACGTAGAAATCAAACTTTAATCTAAAGCTTGATCCAGAGCATAAAAAACGCTCGTTAAAAACTTTTTGAATAAAAAACTATAGAAAAGGAACTATTTTCTCATGACAAAAGGAATCTTAGGGAAAAAAGTGGGAATGACTCAAATCTTCACTGAAGCTGGCGAATTGATCCCTGTAACAGTTATCGAAGCAACTCCAAACGTTGTTCTTCAAGTTAAAACTGTTGAAACAGATGGTTACAACGCTATCCAAGTTGGTTTCGATGACAAACGCGAAGTATTGAGCAACAAACCTGCTAAAGGACATGTAGCAAAAGCTAACACGGCTCCTAAGCGCTTCATTCGTGAATTCAAAAACGTTGAAGGCTTGGAAGTTGGTGCTGAAATCACAGTTGACACTTTCGAAGCTGGAGACATTGTTGATGTAACTGGTACTTCTAAAGGTAAAGGTTTCCAAGGTGTTATCAAACGCCACGGACAATCACGTGGACCAATGGCTCACGGTTCTCGTTACCACCGTCGTCCAGGTTCTATGGGACCTGTTGCACCTAACCGCGTATTCAAAGGTAAAAACCTTGCAGGACGTATGGGTGGCGATCGTGTAACAATTCAAAACCTTGAAGTTGTACAAGTTGTTCCAGAAAAGAACGTTATCCTTATCAAAGGTAACGTACCAGGTGCTAAGAAATCTCTTATCACTATCAAGTCAGCAGTTAAAGCTGGTAAATAATAAGGAAAGGGGAATACAGTCAAAATGGCAAATGTAACATTATTCGACCAAACTGGTAAACAAGCGGGCGAAGTTGTTCTTAACGATGCGATCTTTGGTATCGAACCAAACCAAGCAGTTGTATTTGATGTGATCATCAGCCAACGTGCTAGCCTTCGTCAAGGAACTCACGCAGTTAAAAACCGTTCAGCCGTTTCAGGTGGCGGACGCAAACCATGGCGTCAAAAAGGAACTGGACGTGCTCGTCAAGGTTCTATCCGCTCTCCACAATGGCGTGGTGGTGGAATCGTCTTCGGACCAACTCCACGTAGCTATGCGTACAAACTTCCTCAAAAAGTTCGTCGCCTTGCACTTAAATCTGTTTACTCAGAAAAAGTTGCTGAAAACAAATTTGTAGCCGTTGATTCTCTTGAATTTACAGCTCCAAAAACTGCTGAATTTGCAAAAGTTCTTGCAGCTTTGAGCATCGATTCTAAAGTCCTTGTTATTCTTGAAGAAGGAAATGAATTCGCAGCTCTTTCAGCTCGTAACCTTCCAAACGTGAAAGTTGCGACTGCTACAACTGCAAGTGTTCTTGACATCGCAAATAGTGACAAACTTCTTGTTACTCAAGCAGCTATCTCTAAAATCGAGGAGGTTCTTGCATAATGAATTTGTATGATGTTATCAAAAAACCTGTTATCACTGAAAAGTCAATGGCTCAACTTGAAGCAGGCAAATATGTATTCGAAGTTGACACTCGCGCTCACAAACTTTTGATCAAACAAGCTGTTGAAGCTGCGTTTGAAGGTGTAAAAGTTGCGAATGTGAACACTGTAAACGTAAAACCTAAAGCAAAACGCGTTGGACGTTACACTGGTTTTACTTCAAAAACTAAAAAAGCTATCATCACGCTTGCAGCTGATTCTAAAGCAATCGAGTTGTTTGCTACTGAAGCTGAATAATCTAAGGAGGAAATATCGTGGGAATTCGTGTTTATAAACCAACAACAAACGGTCGCCGTAATATGACTTCTTTGGATTTCGCTGAAATCACAACAAACACACCTGAGAAAACTTTGCTTGTTTCTCTTAAAAACAAAGCAGGTCGTAACAACAACGGTCGTATCACTGTTCGTCACCAAGGTGGTGGACACAAACGTCATTACCGTTTGATCGATTTCAAACGTAACAAAGATGGAGTTGAAGCAGTCGTTAAAACGATCGAATACGATCCAAACCGCTCAGCTAACATCGCGCTTGTACACTACACTGACGGTGTGAAAGCTTACATCATTGCCCCTAAAGGTCTTGAAGTAGGTCAACGCATCGTATCAGGACCAGAAGCAGATATCAAAGTCGGAAATGCTCTTCCACTTGCTAACATCCCGGTTGGTACTTTGATCCACAACATCGAATTGAAACCTGGTAAAGGTGGAGAATTGGTACGTGCTGCTGGAGCTTCTGCTCAAGTATTGGGTTCTGAAGGTAAATATGTACTTGTTCGTCTTCAATCAGGCGAAGTTCGTATGATTCTTGGAACTTGCCGTGCTACAGTTGGTGTTGTCGGAAATGAACAACATGGACTTGTTAACCTTGGTAAAGCGGGACGTAACCGCTGGAAAGGTGTTCGCCCTACAGTTCGCGGTTCTGTAATGAACCCGAATGATCACCCACACGGTGGTGGTGAAGGTAAAGCACCAGTTGGACGTAAAGCGCCATCTACTCCTTGGGGTAAACCTGCGCTTGGTCTTAAAACTCGTAACAAGAAAGCGAAATCTGACAAACTTATCGTTCGTCGTCGCAACCAAAAATAATCATAAGCAACTAGCTTACACTTTCCGCCAGCTCGGTAGCGCTGCATAGCAGCGCAAGCCGCTGTGGTACTAAATTTTAAAGGAGAAAATTACAAAATGGGACGTAGTCTTAAAAAAGGACCTTTCGTCGATGAGCATTTGATGAAAAAAGTTGAAGCTCAAGCAAACGACGAAAAGAAAAAAGTAATTAAAACTTGGTCACGTCGTTCAACGATCTTCCCAAGTTTCATCGGATACACTATCGCAGTTTATGATGGACGTAAACATGTACCTGTTTACATCCAAGAAGACATGGTAGGTCACAAGCTTGGTGAATTTGCACCAACTCGTACTTACAAAGGTCACGCGGCAGACGACAAGAAGACACGTAGAAAATAAGGAGAACATAAATGGCAGAAATTACTTCAGCTAAAGCAATGGCTCGTACAGTGCGTGTTTCACCTCGTAAATCACGTCTTGTTCTTGACAACATCCGTGGTAAAAGCGTAGCCGATGCCATCGCTATTTTGACATTCACACCAAACAAAGCTGCAGGGATCATCCTTAAAGTGTTGAACTCAGCAGTAGCAAACGCTGAAAACAACTTTGGTTTGGAAAAAGCTAACTTGGTAGTATCTGAAGCATTCGCAAACGAAGGACCAACAATGAAACGTTTCCGTCCACGTGCGAAAGGTTCAGCTTCACCAATCAACAAACGTACAGCTCACATCACAGTAGCTGTTGCAGAAAAATAAGGAGGTAAACTCGTGGGTCAAAAAGTACATCCAATTGGTATGCGTGTTGGTATCATCCGTGATTGGGATGCCAAATGGTATGCTGAAAAAGAATACGCGGATTACCTTCATGAAGATCTTGCAATCCGTAAATTCATTCAAAAAGAATTGGCTGACGCAGCCGTTTCAACTATTGAAATCGAACGCGCAGTAAACAAAGTTAACGTTTCTCTTCACACTGCTAAACCAGGTATGGTTATTGGTAAAGGTGGAGCAAACGTTGATGCACTTCGTGCAGCTCTTAACAAATTGACTGGTAAACAAGTACACATCAACATCATTGAGATCAAACGTCCTGACTTGGATGCTCACCTTGTTGGTGAAGGAATCGCTCGTCAATTGGAACAACGTGTTGCTTTCCGTCGTGCACAAAAACAAGCGATCCAACGTGCTATGCGTGCTGGAGCTAAAGGAATCAAAACTCAAGTATCAGGTCGTTTGAACGGTGCAGATATTGCCCGTGCAGAAGGATACTCTGAAGGAACTGTTCCACTCCACACACTTCGCGCTGATATCGATTACGCTTGGGAAGAAGCAGACACTACTTACGGTAAACTTGGTGTTAAAGTATGGATCTACCGTGGTGAAGTTCTTCCAGCTCGTAAAGACGCTAAAGGAGGTAAATAACCAATGTTAGTACCTAAACGTGTAAAACACCGTCGCGAATTCCGTGGTAAAATGCGCGGTGAAGCAAAAGGTGGAAAAGAAGTAGCATTCGGTGAATACGGTCTTCAAGCTACAACTAGCCACTGGATCACAAACCGTCAAATCGAAGCTGCTCGTATCGCCATGACTCGTTACATGAAACGTGGTGGTAAAGTTTGGATTAAGATTTTCCCACACAAATCATACACCGCTAAAGCTATCGGGGTACGTATGGGATCTGGTAAAGGGGCTCCTGAAGGTTGGGTAGCACCAGTTAAACGTGGTAAAGTGATGTTCGAAATTGCTGGTGTATCTGAAGAGATCGCACGCGAAGCGCTTCGTCTTGCTAGCCACAAATTGCCAGTTAAAACTAAATTTGTGAAACGTGAAGCAGAATAAGGAGAGGTCATGAAACTTACAGAAGTAAAAGAATTTGTTAAAGAACTTCGTGGTCTTTCTCAAGAAGAACTCGCGAAGCGTGAAAATGAATTGAAGAAAGAATTGTTTGAACTTCGTTTCCAAGCGGCTGCTGGTCAATTGGAACAAACTGGACGTTTGAAAGAAGTGAAAAAACAAATCGCTCGTATCAAAACTGTTCAATCAGAAGCTAAATAATAGACTAGGGAAGGAGAATTTCAATGGAACGCAATAATCGTAAAGTTCTTGTTGGACGCGTTGTGTCTGACAAAATGGACAAAACAATCACAGTTGTAGTTGAAACTAAACGTAACCACCCAGTCTATGGTAAACGTATCAACTATTCTAAAAAATACAAAGCTCATGATGAAAACAATGTTGCTAAAGAAGGCGATATCGTTCGTATCATGGAAACTCGTCCGCTTTCAGCTACAAAACGCTTCCGTCTTGTAGAAGTCGTTGAAGAAGCGGTCATCATCTAATCATACCTGAAAGGAGAAAACGTAAATGATTCAAACAGAAACTCGTTTGAAAGTCGCTGACAACAGTGGCGCACGCGAAATCTTGACAATCAAAGTTCTTGGTGGTTCAAAACGTAAATTCGCGAGCATCGGTGATGTAATCGTTGCATCAGTAAAACAAGCTACTCCTGGTGGTGCGGTTAAGAAAGGTGACGTTGTAAAAGCTGTTATCGTTCGTACTAAATCAGGTGCTCGTCGTAAAGATGGTTCATACATCAAATTCGACGAAAATGCAGCAGTAATCATCCGTGACGACAAAACTCCTCGCGGAACTCGTATCTTTGGCCCAGTTGCACGTGAATTGCGTGACGGTGGTTTCATGAAGATCGTGTCACTTGCTCCAGAAGTACTTTAATCAATAAAAAAACAAACACAGTCCCCTGGCATAAGCCAGGGTGCCCATCGGGCGTAAGAATAAAAGGAGAATAAAATGTTTGTAAAAAAAGGCGACAAAGTTCGCGTAATCGCTGGTAAAGACAAAGGCGTAGAAGCTGTTGTTCTTACTGCTCTTCCAAAAGTAAATAAAGTTGTTGTAGAAGGTGTAAACATCATCAAGAAACACCAACGTCCAAATAACGAAAACCCTCAAGGTGCAATCGTTGAAAAAGAAGCTCCAATCCATGCTTCTAACGTTCAAGTTTTGGACAAAAACGGTGTTGCTGGACGTGTTGGCTACAAATTTGTAGACGGCAAAAAAGTTCGCTACAACAAAAAATCAGGCGAAGTGCTTGACTAATCACGAAGGAAAGGAGAAGTATAATGGCTAATCGTTTAAAAGAAAAATACCTTAATGAAGTAGTACCATCATTGACTGAACAGTTCAACTATTCATCAGTTATGGCTGTGCCAAAAGTTGATAAAATCGTTTTGAACATGGGTGTTGGTGATGCAGTATCAAATGCTAAAAACCTTGAAAAAGCTGCTGAAGAGCTTGCTTTGATCTCAGGTCAAAAACCATTGATCACTAAGGCTAAAAAATCAATCGCCGGCTTCCGTCTTCGTGAAGGTGTTGCGATCGGTGCAAAAGTTACCCTTCGTGGTGAACGTATGTACGAATTCTTGGATAAATTGGTAACAGTTTCACTTCCACGTGTACGTGACTTCCATGGTGTTCCAACTAAATCATTTGATGGACGCGGAAACTACACACTTGGTGTGAAAGAACAATTGATCTTCCCAGAAATCAACTTTGATGATGTTGATAAAACTCGTGGTTTGGATATCGTAATCGTAACTACAGCGAACACAGACGAAGAATCACGTGCATTGCTTACTGGCCTCGGAATGCCGTTTGCAAAATAATATAGGAGGTAAAACTAATGGCTAAAAAATCTATGATTGCTAAGAACAAACGCCCAGCGAAGTTCTCTACTCAAGCATACACTCGCTGTGAACGTTGTGGACGTCCACACTCAGTTTACCGCAAGTTTAAACTTTGCCGTGTTTGCTTCCGTGAATTGGCATACAAAGGTCAAATCCCAGGTGTTACAAAAGCATCTTGGTAATTTAAGATATCAAGGGCGTTAAAACTCCAAGTGAAAATAGGAAACTTGACGAAGAAACTTTAGTTTCTAGGAAAGTTTATCTTTTTCACACAGAGTTTAGCCCGGGTTCAGTTGGGCTTGCCAATTTGAACACGAGCTACAGCTTTGGCAAAAAAGACCAATTTTCTTTGGAGCATCGCTCCTGCATCAAATTGCCTATTTTTGCTCTCGCTGTTACGCTCTCTGTATCATGTATTAACTAGCAAGTGCAACTTGCAAACTACTAGTAAGAGGAGAAATTATAATGGTTATGACTGACCCAATCGCAGACTTCCTTACACGTATTCGTAACGCTAACCAAGCTAAACACGAAGTACTTGAAGTGCCTGCATCAAACATCAAAAAAGGGATTGCTGAAATCCTTAAACGCGAAGGTTTTGTAAAAAACGTTGAATTCATCGAAGATGACAAACAAGGCATCATCCGTGTATTCTTGAAATACGGACAAAACGGTGAAAAAGTTATCACAAACTTGAAACGTGTATCTAAACCAGGTTTGCGTGTTTACAAAAAACGTGAAGATCTTCCAAAAGTTCTTAACGGACTTGGAATTGCTATCCTTTCAACTTCTGAAGGTTTGCTTACTGATAAAGAAGCACGCCAAAAGAACGTTGGTGGGGAAGTTATCGCTTACGTTTGGTAATATTTAGCTCCCAATTTCGTTGTGACTCTTCGTTATTGTCTCTTGCCTAACCCAAAGTTATGTCTGCGAGACAATGCCTCGATTCACTTAGAAATTGAGACCTAAACATTAACTTTTAAATCAGAAAGATTTAAACCCCGTGAAAACTGGCCCGCAAAGGCCTGACAATTTAACAGGAGAATAAAAAACATGTCACGTATTGGTAATAAAGTTATCGTGTTGCCTGCTGGTGTTGAAATCACTAACAATGACAACGTTGTAACTGTAAAAGGACCTAAAGGAGAACTTACTCGTGAGTTCTCAAAAGATATTGAAATCCGTGTGGAAGGTACTGAAGTAACACTTCACCGTCCAAACGATTCAAAAGAAATGAAAACAATCCACGGAACAACTCGTGCCCTTTTGAATAACATGGTTACTGGTGTATCAGAAGGATTCAAGAAAGAACTTGAAATGCGCGGGGTTGGATACCGTGCACAACTTCAAGGATCAAAACTTGTTTTGGCTGTTGGTAAATCACACCCAGACGAAGTTGAAGCTCCAGAAGGAATTACTTTTGAACTTCCAAACCCAACAACAATCGTTGTTAGCGGAATTTCAAAAGAAGTAGTTGGTCAAACAGCTGCTTATGTACGTAGCCTTCGTTCACCTGAACCATACAAAGGTAAAGGGATCCGTTATGTTGGTGAATACGTTCGCCGCAAAGAAGGTAAAACAGGTAAATAATGTAGTTTGGTTGTTTTTCAACCAACCTTCATCTTACCAACTCAGTGCTTAGCACATGATTTTAAAATTAAGAGGTGAAAATTGTGATTTCGAAACCAGATAAAAACAAAATCCGTCAAAAACGCCACCGTCGCGTTCGCGGAAAACTCTCTGGAACTGCTGATCGCCCACGTTTGAACGTATTCCGTTCTAATACAGGCATCTACGCTCAAGTAATTGATGACGTAGCGGGTGTAACGCTCGCAAGCGCTTCAACTCTTGACAAAGAAGTTTCAAAAGGAACTAAAACTGAACAAGCCGTTGTTGTCGGCAAACTTGTTGCTGAACGTGCAGTTGCTAAAGGTATTTCTGAAGTGGTGTTCGACCGCGGTGGATATCTATATCACGGACGTGTTAAAGCTTTGGCTGATGCAGCTCGTGAAAACGGATTGAAATTCTAATAGGAGGACACTAGAAAATGGCATTTAAAGATAATGCAGTTGAACTTGAAGAACGCGTAGTTGCCATCAACCGTGTAACAAAAGTTGTTAAAGGTGGACGTCGTCTTCGTTTTGCAGCTCTTGTAGTTGTTGGTGACCGTAATGGCCGTGTTGGATTTGGTACTGGTAAAGCTCAAGAAGTTCCAGAAGCAATCCGTAAGGCTGTTGAAGATGCTAAGAAAAACTTGATCGAAGTTCCTATGGTTGGAACAACAATTCCACACGAAGTAAAATCAGTATTTGGTGGAGCTCGTGTATTGTTGAAACCAGCTATTGAAGGGGCTGGGGTTGCTGCAGGTGGAGCAGTTCGTGCCGTTGTCGAATTGGCAGGTATTGCAGATGTTACATCTAAATCACTTGGATCAAACACTCCAATCAACATCGTTCGTGCAACTGTTAACGGTTTAGCACAATTGAAACGCGCTGATGAAGTTGCTGCCCTTCGTGGTATTTCAGTTTCTGACTTGGCTTAAGAAAGGAGATTCAAATGGCTCAAATTAAAATTACTTTGACTAAGTCTCCAATCGGACGCATCCCGTCACAACGTAAAACTGTTGTAGCACTTGGACTTGGCAAATTGAACAGCTCTGTTATTAAAGAAGATAACCCAGCAGTACGTGGTATGATCACTGCTGTATCTCACTTGGTAACAGTTGAAGAAGTAAAATAATCTATTTAAGATAGAAACAAAGTTTTCAGGGGTATGAGAGGTTCTCATCCCCTAAAACTAAATATAAGTATAGGCGAGTTTGTAGTTAGGACACCTTTTCCTGATTACATGCGTTAGCAATTTACAAAAGAGGAGAAAATAAATAATGAAACTTCATGAATTACAACCTGCTACAGGTTCACGTAAAGTCCGCAACCGTGTTGGTCGTGGTACTTCATCTGGTAATGGTAAAACTTCTGGCCGTGGTCAAAAAGGTCAAAAAGCTCGTAGCGGTGGCGGTGTACGTCTTGGTTTTGAAGGTGGACAAACTCCATTGTTCCGTCGTCTTCCAAAACGTGGATTTACAAACATCAACGCTAAAGAATATGCGATTGTAAACCTTGATCAGTTGAACGTCTTCGAAGATGGTGCGGAAGTAACACCAGTTGTACTTGTTGAAGCAGGTATTGTAAAAGCTGAAAAATCAGGTATCAAAATTCTTGGTAACGGAGAATTGACTAAGAAGTTGACTGTTAAAGCAGCTAAATTCTCTAAATCAGCTGAAGAAGCTATCACTGCTAAAGGTGGTTCAGTTGAAGTCATCTAAGTGAGGTGACCTATGTTTTTTAAATTATTAAAAGATGCATTTAAGGTGAAACAAGTACGGTCGAAGATTTTATTTACGATCTTCATCATTCTTGTTTTCCGCATTGGGACCACGATTACAGTGCCTGGTGTAAATGCGAAAATTCTGAACAACCTTCAAGATGTGTCCTTCTTGAACATGCTCAGTTTGGTTTCTGGGAATGCCATGAGGAACTTCTCAGTTTTCGCATTAGGGGTTAGCCCATACATTACAGCTTCGATCGTCGTGCAACTTTTGCAAATGGATCTGTTGCCTAAGTTTGTTGAATGGGGCAAACAAGGGGAAGTTGGTCGAAGAAAGCTCAACCAAGCAACACGCTATATTTCTTTGGTTCTAGCCTTTGTTCAATCCATCGGGATTACAGCAACCTTCCACACCTTGTCTCAGGCGAAATTAGTCGCAACTCCAAACACCAAGACCTATCTATTAATCGGTGCGATTCTGACGACCGGTTCCATGATTGTGACTTGGCTTGGAGAACAAATCACAGATAAAGGCTACGGTAATGGTGTTTCAATGATTATCTTTGCAGGGATTGTGTCATCAATTCCTGAGATGATCAAAGAAATCTATGAAAATGCATTTGTGAACGTTCGTTCTGGTCAAATGACCAATTCCCTCATTTTTGTTGGGGTATTAATCCTTGCAGTCTTGGTTATTGTTTACTTTACAACCTTTGTAGAGCAAGCACAATACAAGATTCCAATCCAATATACAAAGATTGCACAAGGAGCTCCATCAAGTTCTTACCTTCCTTTGAAAGTAAACCCAGCAGGAGTTATTCCTGTCATCTTCGCTAGTTCGATTACAGCAGCGCCTGCTGCAATTTTCCAGGTGATTAGCGCTATGGGTTACAATGCAGGATGGGTGAAAACAGCTCAAGCCATGTTGGCTACAAACACACCAACTGGTGTGGCAATGTATGCCTTACTGATCATTCTCTTCACCTTCTTCTACACGTTTGTTCAGATCAATCCTGAAAAAACGGCAGAAAACCTTCAAAAGAGTGGTGCCTATATCCCAGGCGTCCGCCCTGGTAAGGGGACAGAAGAGTTTATGTCTCGTTTGCTACGTCGTTTAGCAAGTGTCGGATCAGTATTCCTTGGCTTTATTACCATCATTCCAATCCTAGCTCGAGATTTATTTGGTTTGACAGATGCAGTTGCTCTTGGAGGAACTAGTTTGTTAATCATTATTTCAACAGGTATTGAGGGAATGAAACAATTAGAAGGCTACTTATTAAAACGTAAGTATGTCGGATTTATGGACACAACAACAGAATAGAATAAGGTTGACTTTGTCAGCCTTCTATTTTGTTTTTAAATGGAAATAGGAATTCGCTCCTGCTTCCATTTAAAAACAAAATAAGGAGAATTCATCATGAATCTTTTAATTATGGGGTTGCCTGGAGCAGGTAAAGGAACTCAAGCAGCTAAAATCGTTGAAGAGTTTCACGTAGCGCACATCTCCACTGGAGATATGTTCCGCGCAGCGATGGCTAATCAAACTGAAATGGGTGTACTTGCAAAATCATACATTGATAAAGGTGAGTTGGTACCAGATGAAGTAACCAATGGAATTGTGAAAGAACGCCTTGCTCAAGATGATATTAAAGAAACAGGTTTCCTTTTGGATGGCTACCCACGTACAATTGAACAAGCTCATGCCTTGGATCAAACTTTGTCAGATCTTGGTATCACATTAGAAGGTGTTATCAATATTGAAGTTAACCCAGAAAGTTTGTTAGAACGTTTGAGTGGTCGTTTCATCTGCCGTACTTGTGGCGCAACTTACCACAAAGTATTTAATCCTACAAAAGTTGAAGGAACTTGTGATAACTGTCAAGGTCATGATTTCTACCAACGTGAAGATGACAAACCAGAAACGGTTAAACGTCGTTTGGACGTCAATATTGCACAAGGAGAACCAATCATTGAATTTTATCGTTCAAAAGGACTCGTACATGACATCCAAGGGAACCAAGATATCAATGATGTATTTTCAGACATTGAAAAAGTCTTGTCAAATTTGAAATAAAAGCGTTTTTCATGCTTGCAATATTGGACAACTAGTGTTACAATTAGTTAGTCTGACTTATAATTGTTACCTCTGTGCTCAGAGGAATGAATCGAAATTTATGGAGGTACTTTTGCGTGGCAAAAGACGATGTGATTGAAGTAGAAGGCAAAGTAGTCGATACAATGCCGAATGCTATGTTTACGGTTGAACTTGAAAATGGACATCAGATTTTAGCAACAGTTTCTGGTAAAATTCGTAAAAACTATATTCGTATTTTAGCGGGAGATCGTGTTACAGTGGAGATGAGTCCGTACGATTTGACACGTGGACGTATCACATACCGCTTTAAATAATCGAAAAACTTGGAGGGATAAAAATGAAAGTAAGACCATCGGTCAAACCAATTTGCGAATACTGTAAAGTAATTCGTCGTAATGGTCGTGTTATGGTAATTTGCCCAGCAAATCCAAAACACAAACAACGTCAAGGATAAGATAGAAAGGAGAAAACATGGCTCGTATTGCTGGAGTTGACATTCCAAATGACAAACGTGTAGTAATTTCATTGACTTATGTGTACGGTATCGGACTTCCAACATCTAAGAAAATCCTTGCTGCTGCAGGCGTTTCTGAAGATATTCGTGTTCGCGATCTTACACCAGATCAAGAAGATGCTATCCGTCGTGAAGTTGACGCAATCAAAGTTGAAGGTGACCTTCGTCGTGAAGTAAACTTGAACATCAAACGCTTGATGGAAATCGGTTCATACCGTGGTATCCGTCACCGTCGTGGACTTCCAGTTCGTGGACAAAACACTAAAAACAATGCTCGCACTCGTAAAGGTAAAGCTGTTGCGATTGCAGGTAAGAAAAAATAAAATAAAATAAGGAGGTAAAAATCTTGGCTAAACCAACACGTAAACGTCGTGTGAAAAAGAATATCGAATCTGGTATTGCTCATATTCACGCTACATTTAACAACACAATTGTTATGATTACTGATGTGCATGGTAACGCAATCGCTTGGTCATCTGCAGGTGCACTTGGATTTAAAGGTTCTCGTAAATCTACACCATTTGCTGCTCAAATGGCATCAGAAGCTGCTGCAAAAGCTGCTCAAGAACACGGACTTAAATCTGTTGAAGTAACTGTTAAAGGTCCTGGTTCAGGTCGTGAGTCTGCTATTCGTGCACTTGCTGCTGCTGGTCTTGAAGTAACTGCAATCCGCGATGTAACTCCTGTACCACACAATGGTGCTCGTCCTCCAAAACGTCGCCGTGTATAATCATCAACAATTACACAGCTTTTCGTTTAAGAGGGAGTATAGCAAATGATTGAGTTTGAAAAACCAAATATAACAAAAATTGATGAAAACAAAGATTATGGCGTGTTTGTCGTAGAACCACTTGAACGTGGCTATGGTACAACACTTGGAAACTCACTTCGTCGTGTACTTCTGGCTTCACTTCCAGGTGCAGCTGTCACTTCAATCAACATTGAAGGTGTACTCCACGAATTTGATACCGTTCCAGGAGTCCGTGAAGACGTTATGCAAATTATTCTTAACGTTAAAGGAATCGCCGTTAAATCTTACGTCCAAGACGAAAAGATTATTGAACTTGATGTAGAAGGACCTGCAGAAGTAACTGCTGGAGATATTCTTACTGATAGTGACATCGAAATTGTAAACCCTGATCATTATCTATTTACAATCGGAGAAGGAGCATCTTTGAAAGCAACGCTTACTGTAAACAGTGGACGTGGCTATGTTCCAGCTGATCAAAACAAAAAAGATGATGCACCAGTGGGAACACTTGCTGTAGATTCAATCTATACGCCAGTGACTAAAGTCAATTACCAAGTTGAACCAGCACGCGTTGGTAGCAACGATGGCTTTGACAAGCTAACCCTTGAAATTTTGACAAATGGGACAATCATTCCAGAAGATGCCTTAGGTTTGTCTGCTCGTATTTTGACAGAACACCTAAATCTATTCACAAACTTAACTGAAATTGCTATTGGAACAGATGTTATGAAGGAAGTGGATACAACTTCTGATGATCGCATTTTAGAACGTACGATCGAAGAATTAGATCTTTCAGTTCGTTCATATAACTGTTTGAAACGTGCTGGCATTAATACTGTTTACGATTTGACTGAAAAATCAGAAGCAGAAATGATGAAAGTTCGTAACTTGGGACGTAAGAGTCTTGAAGAAGTTAAAATCAAACTTGCCGACTTAGGCCTTGGGTTAAAAAACGATAAATAGAGGAGGAATACATGGCTTACCGTAAACTAGGACGCACTAGCTCACAACGTAAAGCGATGCTTCGCGATTTGACTACAGATCTTATCATCAATGAAGCAATTGTAACAACTGAAGCACGTGCGAAAGAAATCCGTAAATCAGTTGAAAAAATGATTACTTTGGGTAAACGTGGTGATTTGCATGCACGTCGTCAAGCTGCTGCATTCGTACGTAACGAAGTTGCATCACAAAACTTTGATGAAGAAACAGGTAAATACTCAGAAACAACTGCACTTCAAAAATTGTTCTCTGAATTAGCACCTCGTTATGCTGAGCGCAATGGTGGATATACTCGTATCCTTAAAACTGAACCACGTCGTGGTGATGCTGCGCCAATGGCTATCATCGAATTGGTATAATATCATCAATTTTGTTGAGTGTTATGATGATGGAATACACTGTTATTCTTAGTCTAGCTCTGGTCTACCGCTGGGGATTTTCCCCAGCGGGAACACTCATCATATTGAATGAATGGTAGACGCTTGTTTACGAAATTGCTTTAATTTAAAACAATTTCGTAAGCAGGCGTTTTGTCTTGCTTTTCATGAGTAGTCGAGAATAGCAAAAAATGATATAATGGAACCCAAATCTCCAATAGAAGAAAAAGGATTCAATGACAAAACAACAAGCAATTAAATTACTAAAAGAGAAGTACCTTAGTAATATGAAAGAGGATTCGGAACTCTTTGTCGGAGTTGAATTAGAGTTTCCGATTGTAGAAACAAATGGAAATAAAACAAATATAGAGGTGACGAAAAATCTTTTTCGAACCTTAGCTAACTTATCAGATTTTGAAGTCGAAAAAAAAGATGACGATCAAAATCCCATTCAATTAGTTCACTGCTATTCTAAAGATCGTATTCTATTCGAGTTGAGTTACAATACAATTGAATTTGCATTTGAGAGAGCTCGTTCTATAAATGAGGTAGCCAAACGTTTTGAGGACTATTTGAAGATTATTCAACCTATTTTGCAAGAAAATAATCACGAAATTCAAGGGCACGGAATTCATCCTCTGTGGCAAGAAAATGATAATAGCCCAGTGAAAATCGAACGATACAAGATGTTAATGGCTTTCCTTGCAATGAATGGTACAGGGATGAAGACACACTCCTATCCTTTGTACGGAGCATTTATATGCGGAAACCAGGTTCAATTGGATGTAAGGCGCGATAACTATCTTCGCATCATTAATGCATTTAATAAAATTGAAGCAGCAAAAGCATATTTGTTTTCTAACTCAGAATTTTCAGCAGAGGTTTGGGATACAAGAATTTCCAGAGATATTTTCTGGGAAGAATCCTTACATGGTTATTATAAGGAAAATGTAGGGGTTTATCCTAAGGACTACCAAAGCGAAGAAGAGTTTTTTAATAATCTCGCTAGAACGGCTATTTTTACGGCAACTAGAGAGGGCAAATCATATTATTTTAAACCAATTCGAGTGGAGGACTATCTAGATCAAAAAGAAATTACAGCCTATACGGCTGATGGAAATGAGAAAATCATTAACCCTGTGAAAGAAGATCTAAAACAACATCGAAGTTACCAATTTCAGGATTTAACTGCTCGTGGGACTGTGGAATTTAGAAGTGTTTGTACACAACCATTAGAAACCACCTTTGCCCCGATAGCCTTTGAGTTGGGCTTATTTGTACAGTTAGAAAAACTAGAAAGCTATTTAGAGTATTCTTTATTCTTTAAAAATGAAGAACAGGACTACAGAAAACTTAGAAAGAAATATTCAAAGAAAAATCTAAGTGAAAAGGAAAAAGAAGCGATACAATCCTTTTCAAAAGATCTTCTAGACATAGCTAAAGCAGGATTAACGAAAAGAGGTTACAGGGAAGAAAAATTTCTCATCATTAACAAAGAACTAGACTAATAGAAAAGCCTTATTACAGGCTTTTCTTTGTTGCTTTCAAAAAAACTTTCAAAAAAATAAAAAATTTTGTAAAAAAGTATTGACAGTAAGGGTAGGTCATGATATACTAATATAGTTGTCGCGCGAGAGCGACAAAGACCTTTGAAAACTGAACAAGACGAACCAATGTG
>NZ_JARQVW010000015.1:0-53621 GCF_029589235.1 Streptococcus taoyuanensis | reverse complement strand
GCTCTACTACGCTGATTTCATCAGCTTTTACAGCCCTACTCAACTGTGCGGAGGTGGGACGACGAAATCGAATTCTAGCGAATTACCGATTTCTGTCCCACTCTCTAAATGCATTACTTATTGTTCTACAGCTTGAGCTGCTGTAATCAAGGTTAATTTGTAAACGTCATCTGCATTACATCCGCGAGAGAGGTCGTTGACTGGTTTATTCAATCCTTGCAAGACAGGACCTACCGCCGCAAAGCCTCCGAGACGTTCTGCCATCTTGTATCCAATGTTACCTGCTTCAATACCAGGGAAGATAAAGACATTGGCTTGACCTGCCACCTTGCTTCCTGGAGCCTTCAAGGCTGCAGTTGCAGGAACAAAGGCTGCGTCAAATTGCAATTCCCCATCAATTTCAAGATCTGGACGAAGTTCATGAGCAAGCTTAGTCGCTTCGACAACCTTATCAACACTTTCACCGAAACCAGATCCTTTTGTTGAATAGCTCAACATAGCAATTTTTGGATCAATTCCAAACATCTTGGCTGTGATAGCTGAGTTGATAGCAATTTCGGCTAATCCTTCAGCATCTGGATTGATGTTGATGGCACAGTCCCCGAACAAGTAACGTTCAGATCCACGAACCATAAGGAAAGCTCCTGAAGTCCGTTTTACATTTGGACGAGTTTTGATAATTTGCAAGGCCGGACGAACAGTTGCGGCTGTTGAGTGAATCGCACCAGATACCATCCCATCAACAATTCCCATGTGTACCAACATGACACCAAAATAGTTAACGTCGTCTTTCAAGACTTGACGTGCTTCTTCTTCTGTCATTTTGCCCTTACGACGTTCTACCAAGGAAGCTACCATTTCTTCAAAACCTGGATAAGAATGAGGATCGATGACTTCATATCCATCCAAAACCCCTTCGATTTCAAGATAAATCCGAATTTTATCTGGATTACCAAGCAAGACAGGGGTTACTTCTGTCTCGTTCACAATGCGTTTTGTCGCTTGGAGGATACGAGGTTCTTCACCTTCTGGTAATACAATACGTGCATTCTTACCAACGAGGTTGGCTTTGAGATTTTCGAAAACTTCCATGAGTTTTACTCCTTTTAATAATTAATAACTAGTTTGAAGCTGTGTTAATACAGCTTGGAAATCTGGAGGCAGTGGACTTTCTATGACCAATTCTTCCTCTAGAAATGGATGATAATAGGATAGACGATGACAATGAAGGGCTTGGCGCTCAATGCCGTCTTCTAAACTTCCGCCATAGAGATCATCTCCCAAGAGCGGAAAACCAATATGGGAAAAATGAACGCGGATCTGGTGGGTTCGACCTGTGTGTAACTGAATATCCACTAGGTGAATATCACCAAAAGATTGAACAACCTGGTAGCTTGTATGAGCATACTTGCCACCTTTAGCTACCTTTCGGGTGATAATTGAATCTTCATCACGCGCAATCGGAGCAATAATTTCTCCGATAGGATCAAGCTTCCCAGATCCCTTGACCAAGGCGTAATAGCGTTTCTGAATCGTTTTGGCTTGCAATTGCTTATCTAAACGGGCATGAGCATAGCCATGTTTGGCAAAGAGCATAACGCCACTAGTATCCTTATCCAGGCGAGTGACTATGTGGACCTGCTGGTTCTCATAGCCCTGCTTCACATAATAGCCTTTTACAAAATTTGCCAAGGTATTGGAATGAATCGCACTTGGAATCGAGGCGATCCCAAAGGGTTTGTTTAAGACCAAAAAATGATCATCTTCAAACAAAATATCCAAAGGCCGATTCATGGGTTTTAGGGTTTCGAACCCTTCTTCTGCTGGAATATCAATGACCAAGCGATCCCCAATATCCAACAAATAAATTGCATTCTCCGGACGGCCATTGACAAGGATCTGGCCACCACGAAACTTAATCTTTGCTAAGAGCCCCTTAGAAACCTCATGCTTTTTCAAGAAGGTCTTAACCTTAACATGCTCATCGACAATGAATTCAAATCTCATTCTCCATCATCTCCGATAAAGGCATCCTTGACCCGATTCCAGAAGCTGGTGTGACTGGAGCTTGCCACAAAATTAATCTTATGGTTGTCAATCTGGTATTCTACCTTTGCAATATTGCGGTAAGAATAGGTTGAATTGTCAACAGAGATAATGTGAAAGCCAGGTCTCGTCGGTGTAATCTCAATCTTATCCTTTTTAGGGACAATGACAGAAGAACCCAAGGTACGATAAACACGGTTGTTGAGACTAGCAATCTCAGCGATCTGTAGCGCCTCAATAGTTGGGTGAAGGACTGCTCCTCCCAAGGATTTGTTGTAAGCCGTACTTCCTGTCGGAGTCGAAACGGTAATCCCATCTCCTCTGAAGCGCTCAAAATCCACTCCATTAATCGTGAGATCGGCAACCATGGTCCGGTCGCTTCTCTTAATCGTCGCTTCGTTCAACGCTCTCATGGTACGGGTTTCCCCATTTTCGAAAGTAATCTTGACATTCAAAATGGGGTAAGAAACCTTAGCGCCTGTATCATATTTCAAATTCTCAACCAGCTTATCGATTTCACTGTCTAAGTAATCTGTATAGAATCCTAAGTGTCCGGTATGGACGCCAACAAATCGCACCCGATCCAACTGGTGTTCATATTTGTGAAAGGCTGATAGCAACATCCCATCGCCACCAATTGAAATCACAATATCCGGGTGCTTCTCCGTCAAAATAAAATTATTTTTCCGAAGCTTGTAGCGCAACTGCTGAAAAACCTCTTCACTTTGACGCTTGCGATTGCGAATAATGGATACTTTTTTACCTGTAGTCTTCATCTGTGTCATCACTATTTCCAACGCCATCATTTAACTTACGATGAAGTGGATCAAACAGGGCTTGAGCCTCCTGAATCGCATCCCGAATTGCCCCCATCTCTTCATCCAAGAGATAGGCCAGGTTTGCTGTCGTCTCTAAGCGTTTTTTGATCTCGTCTGGAAAGTCTCCTTTATATTTATAATTAAGCGAGTGTTCAATGGTTGCCCAAAAATTCATGGACAAGGTCCGAATTTGAATCTCTGCTAAGATCGTTTCATTTCCATCAATGGTATCGACCGGATACTCGACCACGACGTGGTAACTCCGGTAGCCACTTGATTTCTTGTGGCGGATGTAATCTCGCTCTTGGACCACGCGCATATCCTGCCGTTGTCTCAGAACCTCTAGGATCTCTTCGACGTCATCCACAAACTGGACCATGATGCGAAGACCAGCAATATCTTGCATATCCTGAGCCAGATTTTCTTCAGAAATATTTCTTCGGATCATCTTTTCGCGAATGCTCTCAATCGGCTTGACCCGTCCTGTAACAAACTCAATTGGAGAATGCTTTTGTTGCTTACGATATTGCTTACGAATCCCACGCAGTTTGATTTTTAATTCCCCAACTGCTTGGATATACGGATCTAAGAAGTTTTCCCAATCAATTGCCATCCTACCACCTTGTAATCTGAACCATTTTTGTATACAATAAACACATCTCTTATTATATCATGAATCGCTTTTGAAAAAAAGCAAAGGACCACAAAATGAACCATTTAGAAATTGAATACAAAACCATGCTAGACAAGGAGGAATACCAATCCCTCCTTCCACTTTTTGCTGATACAGAATTGGTTGTCCAAACCAATCACTATATCGATACACCCGACCAGCTCATCCGTAAGGAAAAAATGGCCTTGCGGGTGCGTACTTTCACAGATCAGGCTGAATTGACTCTCAAAGTCCCTGAAGATGTTGGCCATTTCGAGTACAATCAAAACCTCAGCCCAGAAGAAACCGACGCGATCCTTCAACACCAACAGTTTCCTGACGGAGAAATCAAAAAACTCTTGAAATCTAAAGAAATCCCAGTTGAGCAACTCGCGGTCTGGGGAAGCCTTACAACAGAACGATTCGAAAAAGAAACTGATGCAGGCTTAGTGGCGCTGGACCACAGTCTCTATCTAGACACTGAAGATTATGAGTTGGAAATCGAGGTCGAAACAGCTGAGCAGGAAGAAAATTTCCATCAGTTCATCAAAGAGCATGGAATCGTCTACAAAGCTGCAAAAAATAAAATCGCCAGATTGGCGGAAAGATTGTAAAATAGCTGAAATTATCGCAAATTTTTGCTAAAATAGTGCTAAGATCAAAAATCTAAATGAGGTTGGAATCACATGTCAGATAAAAAAAATATGAAGCTCTTCTCTCTCAATTCAAATCCAGAGATTGCGCAAAAAATCGCGGATCATGCTGGGGTTCCACTTGGGAAAATTTCATCCCGTCAATTTTCAGATGGTGAAATCCAAGTCAATATTGAGGAAAGTGTTCGTGGATATGATATTTATATCATTCAATCAACCAGTTTCCCGGTCAACAATCACTTGATGGAACTGTTAATTATGGTAGATGCTTGCCAACGGGCCAGCGCAAATACTGTCAATGTGGTCATGCCTTACTTCGGTTATGCCCGCCAAGACCGGACTGCTGCTCCTCGTGAACCAATTACTGCTAAACTCGTCGCAAACATGTTGGTCAAAGCTGGGGTGGATCGCGTTGTCACACTGGATCTTCATGCGGTGCAGGTTCAAGGTTTCTTCGATATTGCCGTGGATAACCTCTTTACCATTCCACTCTTTGCAGAACACTACATTAATAAAGGTCTAACAGGGCCTGATGTCGTCGTCGTCAGCCCTAAAAATTCAGGTGTCAAACGAGCTCGTAGTTTAGCTGAATATCTTGATGCACCGATTGCGATCATTGATTACGAGCAAGATGATGCAAACCGTGATTATGGCTATATTATCGGGGATGTCAAAGATAAGAAAGCAATCTTGATTGACGATATCCTCAATACCGGTAAGACATTCTCAGAAGCTGCGAAAATCGTCGAACGCGAAGGTGCTACTGAAATTTATGCTGTATCAAGCCATGGTTTATTTGTGAAAGGTGCTGTCGAGTTATTAGACCAAGCTCCGATCAAAGAAATCTTAGTAACCGATTCTGTTGCTCCAAACGGACCAACTCCTAAAAATATTAACTATCTGACAGCTAGCGAACTGATCGCTGAAGCTATTGTTCGCATTCAAGAAAGAAAACCTGTTAGTCCTCTATTTGCCTACCACAAGAAATAAGGTCTTAATGTGATATATTTTGATAATGCCGCAACAACTCCCCTTCTACCTGAAGTCATTGATAAAATGTCTGAAACTATGAAGACCACTTTTGGAAATCCATCGAGCCTTCATGCTCATGGGCGGATGGCTAGTAAACTCCTTCGAGAGTCTCGCGAGCAGATTGCTCAGTCCCTCCATACTCTTCCAAATCGGATTTTTTTCACCTCAGGTGGATCAGAAAGTAATAATACCGTTATAAAAGGCTACTGCTTGAAACACCAAGCAGATGGCAAACACATCATTACTACCGCTTTGGAACACCATGCGGTTCTAGAACCCATCGAATATCTTGTTGAACGTTTCGGATTTGAAGTTACGATCGTCCAACCAAGAGATGGACGCATTCAGGCTAGTGATATCAAGGCGGCTCTTAGACCGGATACCATTCTTGTCTCTACCATGTTTGCCAATAACGAGACAGGCGATCTTCTACCGATTAAAGAAATCGGAGAACTCTTAAAAGATCATCCAGCTGCCTTTCACGTTGATGCTGTCCAAGCAATTGGAAAGGTCCCTGTCTATCCCGAAGAGTTGGGGATTGATTTTCTCAGTGCTTCTGCCCACAAATTCCATGGACCAAAGGGCGTCGGCTTCCTTTATGCGGCCGCCCCAGATTTTGATAATCTCTTACATGGTGGGGATCAGGAAAGTAAGATGAGAGCCAGCACGGAAAATCTCATTTCAATTGTCGGGATGGCAACCGCGCTTCAGCAAGCTACACTTCATCAAGAAGAAAATTTCAACCAGGTTCAAAAACTTGGCCAGGAACTAGTCAATGGTTTAGCAGCCTACGACTACTACGTAAATGCGAATGACGATCATCTTCCATTTGTTTGGAACCTTGGCTTTCCGGGTGTCCAAAATGATGTATTATTGATGCGACTCGATCTTGCTGGAATTTCTGTCTCTACAGGTTCTGCTTGTACCGCCGGTACAGTTCAACCCAGCCATGTCCTTGAGGCGCTCTATGGAAAAGATAGCTCACGCCTAAAAGAATCCCTTCGAATTAGTTTTTCAGAACTCAATACCGTAGAGGAGGTTCAAGACTTCCTCTCAAAACTTAAAGAAATTTTATCATAGGAGAACAATATGGCTTTTGAAACAAGTGTTTCATTGAAAGACTGCAAATATACCTATAGTCTACACCCAAATGTTAAAAAATATACCTTACGTGACAATACATTTGCTGTTACAAAAGTTGGAAATTACGAGTTAAATCGTTTGCTCGAGGCCGTTCCAAATAGCGGCGAAGGCTTCCTACTTAAAATCATTTTCAATAAAGATTTGACAGGTTTTAAGATCAATATTACAGACAAGTCTGGGCTTCGCCTGGTGAATATCTTTAAAAATCCAGAAAATGACATTATCCAACAAAAATTCTATTTCTTAATGGATAGTCTTGTCGAAAGAGAAATTTTCAACAAAACAGAGGCCTAATATGGTAACCCTAACTTATATCGACGCTTACCAAGTAGAACGAACGACTACTTATCCCGACCTTGCAGCCTGCATCCTCGATTTTTCAGGCTGTGTAACCCTGCCTGACTTTTACTCAATCGTATCCATTGAATACAAGGGAGAAAAACTCCCCTATACAGGGCGAGTCGATGGACTCTATGCTTTTTTGAAAAAGGTAGAGCAAGCTGAAAACTAAGCTGATGTTGATGGAACTCTCCATCGCCATCAGCTTTTTCTTTAGACAAAAATATTTTTGAAAAACCGTTCAAGATAGTTGATTTTTTCACAATCTTCCTATACAATAAGAGGGAAAGGTTGTGATATTGTGAAACATGATAAAAATACTCCAATTCCACGCGCAACAGCAAAACGCTTATCGCTCTACTACCGCATTTTTAAACGCTTTAACTCTGAAAAAATAGAGCGCGCCAATTCCAAGCAAATTGCGGATGCAATTGGGATTGACTCTGCTACTGTTCGCAGAGATTTTTCTTATTTTGGTGAATTGGGAAGACGTGGATTTGGTTATGATGTAAAAAAACTGATGAACTTCTTTGCAGATCTTTTAAATGACAATGCTATTACTAATGTCGCTATTGTTGGGATCGGAAATATGGGAAGCGCCCTTCTTAATTACCGTTTCCATGAGCGAAATAAAATGAAAATTGTCATGGCTTTTGATGTAGATGATCATGAACTGATTAATACCAAAAGTAAGGATGGGATCCCCATTTATGGGATTTCTACGATCAAAGAGAATCTCAAAAAAGAAGGCATTCAAACAGCCGTTCTAACTGTTCCAAGTGTTAAGGCTCAAGAAGTTGCTAGTCTTTTAGTAGATGCTGGTGTCAAAGGAATTCTAAGCTTTTCTCCAGTCCATCTGACAGTTCCTAAAGAGGTTGTTGTCCAATATGTCGATCTTACTAGTGAATTGCAAACACTTCTTTATTTTATGCGTAAAAACGAAGAATAAAGACTTATACTTCAACAACAAAAAGGTTGGAACAAGAAGGTTCCAACCTTTTTTATACCAAATAATCCGTTTCTTCTCGATAACTATAGTAGTTTTCTTCGGATACAATCAAATGATCCAATAGGGTCAACCCCATTACTTCACAGGCCTCTAAGACTCGCTGAGTGACTTCATCATCATTTTTACTGGGGAACACAGCACCAGATGGATGATTGTGAGCCAAGATAATGGAGGTTGCCATGTGCTTCAGTGCATAATGCAGGATTTCACGCGGCTCCGCGATACTTCGATTCACTGTTCCAATAAAGATCGTCTGTTGATGAATAATTTCATTTTGGGTATTCAAATAAAGGGCAACTAGGTGCTCCTGCTTTTTATGGCCAATTTCCTGTTGAATTTTATGGGCCAATTTCTGACTACTCATGATTTGTTCGGAACTCATTAGTTCATCTTTATGAATCCTTCGTCCAAACTCAATAACAGCCTGAAGTTCGATGGCCTTCACTCGCCCAATGCCAGAGATTTCCTGTAGCTCCTCTAGGGTTAATTGCCCTAACTCCTTTAAACTATTTACCGAGCTCAAAAGACCTTGTGCAATCTCATAAACGCTTTTTTGCTTGTTACCTGTCCGTAAGAGAATGGATAACAATTCCTGATGACTTAGCTTATCCACCCCTTCAGAAACTAAGCGCTCCCTAGGAAGCAAAGATGGTTCAATAAATGATATGTCGTACATAATTTCCTCCTCACTTATTAATTCGTAATAAATTGAGAAAATAACGACCTTTCATTATTTACTGGCGATTTCTTGCTTCAAATCATCTAACACTAAGACTTCATCTTTATTAAAGCGGATCTGATAACCTGTTTGAACTTGTTCAAGCTCCTTTAAAAACTGTTGAATTTCACAGCGGATCAAGTACTCCTGACTCTGAGGAATGGCTTCTAAGGTTTGGTAGACTTGCTCTACTTCGTAGATTCCTTTCGTAATTAATCCATTTCGTGGAAAATCATTTATTAAGAGATTATAGAAATGATGCAAGAGATGATAAATTCGCTCTTTTGTCACTATTCTACCTCCTTATCATACTCTTTCTCCTCTTATTATATACCTATTTTCCCTCAATATTATGACAAATTCCTTACATTATATTACCAATCGCTTACAATTTTACAAGAATCCTTTAGTTATTTCATGCCATACTATAAAGAAAAAAGCCCCGGCATCTCTGCCTCGGGCTTTATTTCTTAAAGTTGCATTTGATTATAAGACTTGCTGAATGAATCCAGGATGTCCTTTGGAGCCTTGTCATAGTCAACAGAGGTTTCCAAGTTTCCTTTTACAATCGTACGGTAAGTCGCTGCAGCATCCTCACAGGTCACCAAGGTGATTTCATTAACACCTTCACGATCTTGAATGACATCTACACGGTCTGGAGTCACTGTCTCAACAGACGAGATGACATAAGTATAGATTTTTTCTTTGTCCGTGATGTAGATCTTCATACCAGCCTTGGCTTTCTCTAATGGTGAGAACAGCATGGCATTTGCTCCAGTAAGGCCAAATACGTGGTGACTAGCAAGAGAATAATTGCCTTGTCCCATGACTTGGTTTTCCTTCATAGTCCCTGCTCCATAGTAAAGGGCTACGTTTTCGAGTCCTTTAAAAATTGGAAGGTTCATGTTCAATTCAGGAATCGAAATCCCCCCAATTACAGGAAGTTTTTGAGCCTGCCATTGGGCATTGATCACGGCTTCCGTCGAGAGTGACTGGACATGTTTGAAATCAAAGCTCGTCTTCACTTCTTTGTTTTTATCAATAGTCTTTTTATCGACCTTGCTAACCTGATATTGGTTGGTATGCCAAACCATAATCATGTTTCGGATCGGAGCATTGAAAATCAAGAGAAGCGAGAGAATAATCAAAAGTGTTGCAACGATGTTGATAAGAGTATTGCGTAAACTCTTTTTCTTTTTTCTTTTGCGTGACATGCTGTCCCCTTATCTATTCGTTTTCTTCCACTACTTCTTCATCTTTTTCATCGGGCTGGACTGTTGTAAAGGTCACAATTTTCGCATCCTGATCCAGTCTCATGACTTTGACACCCTGAGTTGAACGACCCGTTTGAGAGATATTCCCAACACCTGTCCGGATCATAACTCCGGTATCGGTAATGATCATCAGATCTTCATCCCCTTTAACGGTTAAAAGACCAGCTAAAGGACCATTTTTCTCTGTAATATTGGCTGTTTTGATACCTTTACCACCACGGCCTTTGGTTGGGTATTCGCTAGCCATTGTACGCTTACCATACCCTTTTTCAGTGATGATCAATACTTCATCTTGATCCGTAACGACACTAGCCCCAACAACCTTGTCTCCTTCGCGGAGATTCACACCACGTACACCTGTGGCAGAACGTCCCATATTGCGGACTACAGCCTCATTAAAGCGGACAGAATAACCATACTTGGTACCGATAATGACGTCAGCATTGCCATCTGTAAGGAAGACATTGATCAATTCATCCTCAACACGCAGATTCAGAGCTTTGAGACCGTTCTGACGAATATTTGAAAATTCAGCTACATTGGTCCGCTTGACTAAACCTTGTCGCGTCGTAAAGAAGAGATAAGCTTCGTCACTGCGGTCTTGCTCCACATTGATAATGGTTTGAATCGATTCACCTTCGTCCAATTTTAAGAGATTGACGATTGGTAATCCTTTGGCTGTCCGGCCATATTCTGGAATTTCATATCCTTTCAGACGATAGACACGCCCCTTATTGGTAAAGAAGAGCAAATGATCATGGGTGCTCGTAGAGACCAGTTCACGGACAAAGTCATCATCTTTGACACCAGTTCCTTGAACCCCACGTCCACCACGTTTTTGAGCCGTAAATTCCGCTTGATCCAAACGTTTGATGTAGCCTTTGTTAGAAAGGGTGATCAAGACATCTGTTTCTTCAATCAAGTCCTCATCTTCAAGAGAAAGGACTTCTCCAACCATCAACTCAGTTCGGCGAGCATCGCCAAACTTGCGTTTGACTTCTTCCAATTCTTCCTTGATGATGGTCGCCACACGTTCTGGCTTCGCCAAAATGTCAGCCAAATCAGCAATCAAGGCAACCAAATCATCATATTCACTTTGGATCTTGTCTCGTTCCAAACCGGTCAAACGACGAAGACGCATGTCCAAAATGGCTTGACTTTGACGTTCAGAAAGCTTGAATTTAGCCATCAATTCAGCTTGTGCTTCAGCGTCTGTCCGGCTATTGCGGATAATTCGGATCACTTCATCGATGTGATCCAAGGCAATGAGCAAACCTTCTAAGATATGGGCACGTGCTTCCGCTTTTTCTTTATCAAAGATGGTCCGTCGAGTCACCACTTCTTTCTGGTGCTCAATATAAGCCCCTAAAATTTGTCGAAGAGAAAGAATCTTTGGAACACCATTTTGGATCGCCAACATATTGAAACCAAAATTGGTTTGCATTTGTGTCATCTTAAAGAGGTTGTTCAAAATAACGTTAGCCGAAGCATCTCGGCGGACCTCAATCACAAAACGAACCCCTTCACGGTTTGATTCATCACGTACAGCTGTAATCCCTTCGATCCGTTTTTCTTGCACCAAGCGAACGATGTGCTCGTGAACCTTGGTTTTATTGACCATATAAGGGAACTCAGTAACAACAATCCGTTCACGGCCACTCTTGGTCACTTCAATTTCTGTACGAGAACGAAGAACAATTGAACCTTTCCCTGTTTCATAGGCCTTATGAATACCTGATTTCCCCATGACCAAGGCTCCGGTTGGAAAATCTGGACCAGGCAGCACTTCCATGAGTTCACGAGTGGTCACTTCAGGATTGTCCATCATCAATTTGACGGCATCTATTGTTTCACCGAGATTATGAGGTGGAATATTGGTAGCCATACCTACAGCAATCCCTGTAGCTCCATTCACAAGAAGGTTAGGGAAGCGTGCTGGTAGCACCATGGGCTCCCGCTCACTGGCATCATAGTTATCTGCAAAATCAACTGTATTCTTATTGATATCCCGCAACATCTCAAGTGCGATCTTGCTCATACGGGCTTCGGTATACCGTTGTGCAGCGGCCCCATCTCCGTCCATAGAACCAAAGTTCCCATGGCCGTCCACTAGCATATAGCGATAGCTCCACCATTGCGCCATCCGAACCATGGCTTCATAAATAGAGGAATCCCCGTGTGGGTGGTATTTACCCATAACATCCCCTGTGATACGGGCTGACTTCTTATGTGGTTTATCTGGCGTAACACCCAATTCATTCATACCATACAAAATACGACGGTGAACAGGTTTCAAACCATCACGAACATCAGGTAGGGCACGAGCTACGATAACACTCATCGCATAATCGATAAAACTCGTCTTCATTTCTGATGTTAAATTCACATCAATTAGATTATTATCCTGCATTCAAAAAATGCCTCTCTTTACTTAATTCACCATACTATTATAACACATTTTAGCCTATTTTTCTTCTTAGGAACACAAACGTAAAAACGTTTACATCAAGGATTCATACTGTTTCAGATGACAAAGACTTTCAAAAGTGGTAGAATGAAGTCGTATGAGAATCTATCTCAAAAAAAAATGAAGGAGACGTTTAGACTCATGGATTTGACTAAACAACACAAAAAAGTTATCCTTGTCGGTGACGGTGCCGTAGGTTCATCTTATGCATTTGCACTTGTCAACCAAGGAATTGCACAAGAGCTTGGAATTATCGAAATTCCTCAATTGCACGAAAAAGCTGTCGGAGATGCGCTTGACCTTAGCCACGCCCTTGCCTTCACTTCACCTAAGAAGATCTATGCGGCTGAGTACGCTGACTGTGCGGATGCTGACCTTGTTGTAATTACTGCAGGTGCTCCTCAAAAACCAGGTGAAACTCGCCTTGATCTTGTTGGTAAAAACCTTGCCATTAACAAATCAATCGTAACACAAGTTATTGAATCAGGATTTAACGGTATCTTCCTTGTAGCTGCTAACCCAGTTGACGTTTTGACATACTCTACATGGAAATTCTCAGGATTCCCTAAAGAACGCGTTATCGGTTCTGGTACTTCTCTTGACTCAGCTCGTTTCCGTCAAGCACTTGCTGAAAAATTGGACGTTGATGCTCGTTCAGTGCACGCCTACATCATGGGTGAACATGGAGACTCAGAATTCGCTGTATGGTCACACGCTAACATCGCTGGTGTAAACCTTGAAGAATTCCTTAAAGACACTCAAAACGTTCAAGAAACTGAATTGATCGAATTGTTCGAAGGTGTTCGTGATGCTGCTTACACCATCATCAACAAAAAAGGTGCTACATACTACGGTATCGCTGTTGCCCTTGCTCGTATCACTAAAGCAATCCTTGATGATGAAAATGCAGTACTTCCACTTTCTGTATTCCAAGAAGGTCAATATGGTGTTAGCAACGTCTTTATCGGTCAACCTGCCATCGTAGGTGCACACGGTATTGTACGTCCAGTGAACATCCCATTGAACGATGCAGAACAACAAAAAATGAAAGCTTCTGCTGATGAATTGCAAGCAATCATTGATGAAGCATGGAAAAACCCTGAATTCCAAGAAGCTTCTAAAAACTAAGAAAAAAACATCTCCTTATTAAAAGGGGATGTTTTTTAGCTGCTTTATTTGGATTTGTCAGCAAGGATTTCAAGCAAATAAGGCACAACGAGATTGCTCTCTATGTCTTTCAAAGAAGAAATCCATTTAAAGTCTATATGCTCTTCTGGATCTAATATAAAATCACGCTCTTCCAAAATCTCGCCAGCATAAACTAGGCGTGTAAAGACAGTATCTTTGCTGGCATCAAATTGACTATCTTCGTGGATAATCTTATTAATCCGAAGCTTTTGATTAACCTCCTCCATAGCCTCACGTAGAGCAGCCTCTCTGGGCAATTCATTCTCTTCTACACTTCCACCTGGAATATCCCAATAAGATGGATAGACATTAGGGAGACCTCGCTTTATTTTCGAGCGTTTGATAAGTAGATACTTCCCGTCTTTCTCAATCAAGGTATGGGCGATTAATTTTACTGTCATTGCATGTTCCTCCAAGAAAGAGCAAAAAAGACTCCGAGGAGCCTCGTTATGAATCATCCACCCTGAGGGAATCGAACCCCCATCTCAAGAACCGGAATCTTACGTGATATCCATTACACTAAGGGTGGCAACTGTTATAGTATATCAAATTTTCAAAAATTTTACAAGTAAAAAAGAGAGTGGGACAGAAATCAGTAATTCGTTAGAATTCGATTTCGTCGTCCCACCTCCGCACAGTTGAGTAGGGCTGTAAAAGCTGATGAAATAAGGGTAGTAGAGGCCACTCAACCACTGCGTCTTGCTCGACAATCCAAAAATAATTGAGAGGCTAGGACTTTTGTCCCAGCCTCTTTTGAATATTACAATTCGATATCGCCAAACAAGTCAGCCATTGAGAATCCAGTTTGAGTTTCTGGAAGATCAAAGTCGCGTTTTTCTTGTTTTGGACGACGTGGGCGAGATTGACGTTTTTCTTGTTTTTCGCCTTCTTCTTGAGCTGGACGTTCTTCAAGAGCTTTGATAGAAAGTGATACACGTTCATCTGCAGCATTTACTTCAAGAACTTTAACAGTTACTTCTTGTCCAACTTTAAGAACATCTTTTGGATTTTCAACACGTTTGTGTGAAATTTGTGAGATGTGTACAAGTCCGTCGATACCTGGCAATACTTCAACGAATGCACCGAAGTCAGTCAAACGTTTAACAGTTCCTTCGATAACATCACCAGCAGCCAATTTTTGTTCAACGCCATCCCAAGGTCCAGGTGTTGTAGCTTTCAATGAAAGTGATACACGACCTTCTTCTTCGTTCAAGTCAAGAACTTTCACTTGGATTTCTTCACCAACAGTTACAACTGATTTAGGTGATACGTTGCGTTCGTGTGACAATTCTGTCAAGTGAACCAATCCATCAACACCACCAAGGTCGATGAAAGCACCGAAGCTTGTGATACGTGCAACTTTACCAGTTACGACATCACCAACGTTCAATTTACCAAATACTTCTGCGCGTGCTGCAGCTGATTCAGCTTCAACAACTTCACGACGTGAAAGGATAAAGCGGTTTTCTTTTGGATCTACTTCTTTGATTTTAGCATCAAATTCTTGACCTACGAAACGTTCAGTGTTACGTACAAAACGAGTATCAAGCATTGAAGCTGGAATAAATCCACGAAGTCCTTCAAATTCTACTGAAAGTCCGCCTTTAACAGCGCGAGTTCCTTTAACAGTAACAACTTCTTCTTCACGTCCAACCAATTTGTCCCATGCTTTGCGAGCTTCCAAACGTTTTTTAGATACAAGGTAAGTTACTGTATCAGTATCTTTACCAACTACTTGACGAAGAACAAGCAATTCAAGTGTTTCACCTGGTTTTACCAAGTCGTTGATGTCAGCATCACGATCGTTTGTCAATTCGCGAAGAGTCAAGACACCTTCGACACCAGTTCCAGAGATTGCAACGTTAGCTTGGTTCGCGTCAACTGTCAATACTTCAGCAGTAACAACGTCACCTGGTTCAACTTGGCTAACACTGTTTAGCAAATCTTCAAATTCATTCATCTAAAAAATCCTCCAACAATCAAGTTTTCTAAAACTTGACATACTTATAATTATTTTTCCTAAGCAAGCACTCGCAATGAGATCAACTACAATCTTTAACGACTCATCCTATAAAGAAATAAAATACCTGGATAGATATTTTATCACTTATCTGATATTACCTAAGAACTGGGGTAGCTGGATTCGAACCAACGCATGAGGGAGTCAAAGTCCCTTGCCTTACCGCTTGGCTATACCCCAAAAAGAGCGCTGACATCAGTCACTTTATCATCGTCACAATGAACGCTAATGGAGAGAGAGGGATTCGAACCCCCGAACCCGAAGGAGCGGATTTACAGTCCGCCGCGTTTAGCCTCTTCGCTATCTCTCCATATAAATCAACAGGATCTATTATACCATTGATTTACTATGATTGCAAGCCCTTATTTATTCAAATTATAATTTTCTATTAAAATTTCAACGGCTTTTTCAAGTTTTTTGTAAAGAGAATCCACATTTCCATTTTTGATGATGGCAAATTGCCCACCCATATCTGCAATTTCACCAATCGTTTTCTTTCCAATGGACAAAGTGAAACCATCAAAAGTGTCTTTTCCGACGGTTACTTTACTATCAACGATTTGAATCTCAATTTTCTTATCTTTTTTACTCATTTCAACCCTCTTTTCACTTTTTCTATTTTACAAAAATTCTCTTGATGACGCAAGAGAAAAGGGAGTGGGTCAGAAAGAATTTAGTTAGAAATTCCTTCTTTATCCCACTCCCGCAAGAGTCATTTGTCACTCTTCTATTCCTAAAAGCGAATGAAGAGAAACATTAGCTACTGCGTTCTTTGGTTAAGACTCGTTCTCATTGAAGCCTGGACACTTTGGTCTCAGACGCTATCGGTTTAATCGACTTTGACAATCCATCCTTCTGGCGCTTCGACATCACCAAATTGGATACCGGTCAACTCGTCATAAAGCTTCCGTGTGACAGGACCTACTTCTGTTTCAGAATAGAAGACATGGAAGTCATCACCGTGTTGAACGCCTCCGATTGGAGAGATGACAGCTGCGGTACCACAAGCTCCTGCTTCTACAAAACGATCCAAGTCATTGATAAAGACATCCCCTTCAATTGGTGTCATACCAAGACGGTGTTCTGCCAAGTAAAGCAAAGAATACTTGGTGATAGATGGCAAGATAGAAGGACTCAATGGCGTCACAAATTCGTTATTAGCAGTAATACCAAAGAAGTTTGCAGAACCAACTTCTTCAATCTTGGTGTGAGTCGCTGGATCGAGGTAAATCACGTCAGAGAAGTTACGATCATGCGCAATCTTACCTGGCAACATACTAGCTGCGTAGTTCCCACCAACTTTTGCAGCCCCTGTACCATGTGGTGCAGCACGGTCATACTCATCTTGAATCAAGAAGTTCGTTGGGACCAAACCACCTTTAAAGTAGTTACCGACAGGCATTGCAAAGATAGTAAAGATATACTCATCTGCAGGTTTTACGCCAATAATATCTCCAACACCGATCAAAAGAGGACGAAGGTAAAGGGTAGCTCCTGTACCATATGGTGGAACATATTCTTCATTTGCCTTTACAACTGCCTTACAAGCATCCACAAACATGTCAACAGGTACTTGAGGCATCAGCAAACGATCCGCTGTGCGTTGCAAACGTTTAGCGTTTTGATCTGGACGGAACAATTGAATGCTACCATCTTTTGTACAGTAGGCTTTCAACCCTTCAAAGGCTTGCTGACCGTAATGCAAACTTGGAGAAGATTCGGACAAATGCAAGGTCGCATCTTCTGTCAATTCCCCTTTTTCCCAAGCTCCATTGCGATAATGTGCCAAATAACGATAGGGTAATTTCATATATGAAAAGCCAAGATTTTCCCAATCAAGTGATACTGTCATGATAGTGCTCCTTTTAATTTTTTCTATTCCTTGTCGATCTGATGCAGGTCGATTCAGTTTCTCAATCTATGTACACTATTGTACACCATTTCATGAGAATTTCAAGCGAAATTTTCAATTTTCAGAAAATTTATTTTTAAAGAAAGTCAGTCCTAGAATGGACCGACCCCTTCTTTTATTTGATAGTGGCTGAAAAAACTTCTTGATCCGAAATGGTATCATTGACAAAGGATCCATTGCTTGTTCTTTCAGAAATGCTTAATTGTGTCAAATCAACCTCGGTCACCTGTCCAGTGATAGACGTAATGGCAAGAATTTGATCTTGTTCTGCCACTTCTTCTTGGCTCGTAAAGAGATCGAAATCTCCTTGGTCAGTGAAGACTGGACCTGCCTTGAAGACGCGATGTGGTTTATTTTTCAACTCACGCAAGACCTGTAGTCCCCGTTTAGCCCGACTGGTCACAGGAATATCGTCTTGTAACATCCGTTTGAGACTGCCTCGTTGAGTCAAAATGTACATGCTTGGAGTTGTCGACTTAAAGGCGGCAGCAACTTGATCTCCGTCTTTGAGGTTAATGGCTTTGACCCCTGCTGCTTTGGCTCCTACGACAGGGACCTCCTCAACATTGAAGCGCAACCCATACCCATTTTTAGTAATGATCATGATATCTTCAAGAACAACTGGCGCAACTGCTACGATACGGTCGTCTTGGTCTTTTAGCTTAGCATATTTAGTCGATTTAGAACGATAAGTCCGCCATGGGCTTAATTCCTTGCGTTCAAAGCGCTTGATTTGTCCTTGTTGAGTTGCTGCAAAGTAGGTTACTCCCTCAAACTGATCCACAATCTCCGCAAAGAGAATTTCTTCCTCTTGCTCGAAATTGGTCAAGGTTTGACTGAGGTGCTCTCCGATATCCTTCCACTTGGTATCTGTCAATTCGTGAATTGGTCGATAAATGGCATTTCCCAAGTTGGTAAAGAGCAAAAGATGCTGGGTGGTCTTAGCAGGCTCTACGAAAATCAACTCATCGTCGTCCCGCTTACCGACTTCTTCCACTGTCGACGCATTGAAGGAACGAGGCGAGGTCCGTTTAATGTAACCCGCACGGGTCACGCTGACGAAGGTTTCCTCTTCAACAATGAGACTGGCTGTATCAATCTCAATCGTTTTAGCAGTGTCTTGCAACTCACTACGACGCGGATTGCCAAAGAGTTTCTTGACTTCACGCAATTCCTTCTTCATGAGGTTAAACATAGTCCGTTCATCCCCAATGATGGCTGCCAAGGTCGCGATTTGTTCCTTGAGACTGGCATGCTCTTCTTCCAAAGTCACGATATCCGTATTGGTCAAGCGGTACAATTGCAAGGTGACAATAGCTTCTGCTTGTTCTTCGGTGAAATCGTAGCTGACCTGGAGGTTTTCCTTAGCATCTGCCTTGTTATCAGAAGCTCTGATCAAGGCAATCACTTCATCAAGGATAGAAATGACGCGGATCAAGCCCTCTACGATGTGGAGCCGTCGTTCTGCCTTTTCCTTATCAAAGCGCGAGCGAGCGACAATGATATCCCGACGGTGTGCAATGTAGCTAGACAGAATCGGTACAATCCCCACCTGACGAGGGGTATAGTTGTCAATTGCCACCATATTGAAGTTGTAGTTGACCTGCAAGTCTGTATACTTGAACAAATAGTTCAAGATCAAGTCTGCATTGGCATCTTTTTTGAGCTCAATGGCAATACGAAGACCATCTCGGTCAGACTCATCCCGGACTTCCGCAATACCGGCCACCTTGTTGTTAACACGGACATCGTCGATCTTCTTGACCAAGACAGCCTTGTTGATCTCATAAGGGATCTCGGTAACAACGATTTGCTGCTTACCACCTTTGAGCTGCTCGATCTCTGTCTTAGAGCGGACAACCACCCGACCCTTACCAGTTTCATAGGCTTTCTTAATCTCATCCCGGCCTTGGATAATGGCACCCGTTGGGAAATCAGGTCCAGGTAAAAACTCCATGAGCTTGTCTACCTTGGCAGATGGATGGTCGATCATGTAGACCACGGCATCGATGACTTCAGCAAGGTTGTGTGGCGGAATATCTGTCGCGTAACCAGCTGAAATCCCTGTAGCTCCATTGACCAAGAGGTTTGGAAAGGCTGCCGGCAAAACAGTTGGCTCTTTTTCTGTATCGTCAAAGTTCCAGGCAAATGGTACTGTGTTCTTTTCGATATCTTGCAAAAGATAACCCGCAATTTCAGACAAGCGTGCTTCGGTATAACGCATGGCTGCCGGTGGATCACCGTCCATGGAACCATTGTTTCCGTGCATTTCGACTAGAATCTCACGATTTTTCCAGTCCTGAGACATGCGGACCATGGCATCATAGATAGAACTGTCCCCGTGAGGGTGGAAATTCCCCATGATATTTCCGACAGACTTGGCAGACTTGCGGTAGCCTTTGTCATGGGTATTGCCATCCTTATTCATAGAATAAAGGATCCGCCGTTGTACAGGTTTCAAGCCATCCCGAATATCAGGAAGAGCCCGCTCTTGAATAATGTATTTGGAGTAGCGACCAAAGCGCTCCCCCATGATGTCCTCCAGGGACATATTTTGAATATTAGACATAAGATACAAAGCCCTTAAAATACAAAGTGAAAATTAGAAATTTATCTTTTTCACACAGCACTCAGGGCGTGTTCAACTCCTTTCAAAGAATGTTGAGTAGTCTTTTGTAGAAAAAGGAATTCCGTCACACCAAGTAACCAAAGGATCCTTTTTTAGTTTAAAATAGATTCATTAATGATTCGAAAGTTTCTCTTTAGCATAAGAAATCATTTTCTCTGCAACTTCCATATCGTAAGTAAACCCCATCTTTTGGGCCAGAATTTGAGCTTCTCGATCGAATAGCCCCATGGTAGCAAATAAAGACTGTGTGATTTTATCGAAACTAGATAGATCAAGCAAAGCTGAGAACTCCTTCTCTTGCTCAGCTGGTAGATACTGGAAGAGGTACTTGTAGTTCTTTCCGATATCAACTGATCCCCTTTCGCTTGTCACCTGCCAAGATAAGACCTTGAGGAGTTCTTGCTGACAAATGCCATAGAGGTGATCGGTCGCATAGATAAGCTGATTTCTTCGAATGGCCTTGACAACATAAGCCGATACCCACCAAAATTCATTGCAGGATGCTGCAAAATCCTCTTCAGTAGGAGGAGCGGTCCAGTAGCGCTTGGAATTAGGCTGATAGGCTTCAAATAAGCCTTTGTCGTCCTTTATAACTTCAAAATTTGCTTCGCTGTCCACCCACTCTTGAATGTGCTCCTTGGGACAGAGGGTCAAATCGATACGGTTGCCGTCTTCATAGAGCATGAGGTAAAGACGACGGTGTCCAAGGACATTGTGCTGTTCAATCAGCCGTATCCCAAACTGGTCTAGCCAAGATAAATCAGATATCAAGTCCTCCAGATTCTCAACAATATAAACCACATCATAATCTTGAAACTCATCTCTTAGAGAGTGGATATCGGATCGCGAACCGGATAAGGCCACTGCTTCCACTTGCAGGGATTCAGCTATCTGCAAGATCAGGTCCATCATTTCTGTCTCAGTTCTCATCTTCTACTCCTTCACCGCTATGGGATGCTTGGAATTGTTGGTCTTTGTCTAAATAAAGATAAAGAGATGGGAGAAAGAATCCAATCAATATAGCTACTTCTAGCAGTCGCATGCGACCTAAATTAGTCATAAAGTGCTCACTAGGAGTACAAAAAGCAATCCAACTGGCAACTAGATAATAGGAGACAATGCCAATTACTTTCCACACTCTATCCTTATAGACAAGATAGAGACGAATTCCACTATAAAGAAGCGCTATAAGCAACAAGGGATAACAGAAAAATAAGAGAACAGCTCCAACTTCCAAACTTGTCGCAGTATCCTGAAATTTTATTAACCCGTGTTCATATATTGTCAGACATAGCATAATAGGAAAAAAGAGACCAAAAAATGGTTTTTTCCTTTTATCTAATTGCCTTTCAATAAATAAAGCAATAGCCAAAGCAATCAATGGGAGTACAAAACTAAGAGACATACTAATCATAAATAATAAATCATTCATTTCACACCTTCTTACGATTCTGGCTAATGATCAAAAATATGGCTGGCAAATAAGATAGAAAAAGAGACAGGAACATTAACCTTATCATCATGCTTCGGTGTTGCAAAAACTCTTCCGGTATACTAGCCATAACCCGGTAAAAAAGGACCCCACTTACTAGATAAGCGAAGATGATCAGGATGATTTTCCATCCATATTTAGGAAAAATTGAAAATAATCGTATGACGTGATAAAGCAAGGCAATTACCACCAAGGGAACACCTAGGACTATTACCATTAGTTGAACAGCAAAGACTATTAGCATGAAGGGAAGAGCCCTCTCAACAACGTCGAATGAATCAAATTGTACGACACAATAAGTCATGACTGTTAAACAAATTGGATAATACAAGCCATAAAAATTTTTCTTTTTCCAATTCATCCAAAAGGCAATGAAGATGGATAGAAACAAGACAATATACAATTGGTAAAAATGATTGAATGTAGTAATTAAAAAATCCATAATTTTTCCCTTCCTAGCTAACTTCTATTGATCTCGGTCGAAAAAGTAGAGATAAATAGGAGGAAGATAGGAGACCAGAATCATCGAAAAAATGACTACGTAAATGAAATGATCGATCTGAAATACAAATTCCACATATATGGCCAAGGCACCTACAAGCAGGGGACCCAAAATATAGGATATAAAAATCAATAATGCCTTCCAGATTTTTTTCTGATAGACGAAACACAAACGAATCAGTGTAAAGATTAAGGATCCAATTATCAAGGGAAATCCATATAAAAACATGAGAATGCCCGCTTCTAAAGCACCGGATTCTGGGAGCCTAATATTGGATTCTAGTACCTTAAGCATACATAGAGTAAAGACTACCGGTGCAAACAACCCTAATAGTCTAATTCTTCGACGATTCATGTTAATTGCAAGATAAATGGAGGACAAAAAGACTAACAAAATAAAACCTATGTATAGAGCCATCACTCGCACTCCTTAAAACGCTGTCGTTTCTTCCAAAGTAAACTTAACGTTATCTTCAATCCATTGACGACGTGGTGCCGCCTTATCTCCCATGAGGACGGAGACACGGCGTTCTGCACGCGCTAAATCATCAATGGTAACACGGATCAAGGTGCGGGTTTCTGGATTCATGGTCGTTTCCCAAAGCTGATCCGCATTCATTTCCCCCAGCCCTTTGTAGCGTTGGAGGGTTGCTCCACGGCCAAAGGTCCGACGCAACTCTTCTAATTCACTATCTGTCCAAGCATAGGCTACTTCTTCTTTCTTTCCTTTGCCTTTCGACATCTTATAAAGAGGAGGAAGCGCGATGTAGACATGCCCAGCTTCTACCAAAGGACGCATATAACGATAGAAGAAAGTTAAGAGTAGGGTTTGAATGTGGGCACCATCCGTATCCGCGTCGGTCATGATAATGATCTTATCGTAGTTAGCATCTTCCACAGAGAAATCTGCCCCAACTCCAGCACCGATGGTGTAGATCATGGTGTTGATTTCCTCGTTTTTTAGGATATCGCTCATATTGGCCTTCTCAGTATTAAGAACCTTCCCACGAAGTGGAAGAATCGCTTGGAACTTCCGGTCCCGACCTTGCTTAGCCGATCCGCCAGCTGAGTCTCCTTCGACTAGATAGAGTTCGTTTTTCTTAGGATTTTTAGACTGGGCTGGTGTCAATTTACCAGACAAAAGTCCTTTGTCTTTTTTGCTCTTCTTGCCATTTCGGCTTTCATCCCGCGCTTTTCGAGCGGCCTCACGCGCATCCCGTGCTTTAATAGCCTTACGAATGAGATTAGAAGCCAATTCTCCATTTTCCATCAGGAAGAAGGTCAATTTATCAGAAACAATGCTATCGACGACTGGACGAGCCAAGGGACTTCCTAATTTGTCTTTGGTTTGTCCTTCAAACTGCAAATGAGCTTCTGGAACCAGGATAGAGAGAACAGCAGACAAACCTTCACGGTAGTCTGATCCTTCCAGATTCTTGTCTTTTTCTTTGAGGAGTCCTGTCTTTCTTGCATAGTCGTTCATAGCCTTGGTAATGGCTGTCTTCAGACCTGTCTCGTGGGTTCCCCCATCTTTAGTGCGGACATTATTAACGAAGGACAATATATTATCTGAGTAGCCATCATTGTATTGCATAGCCACTTCTACCTGAAACCCATCTGATTCGCCACTAAAGTAGAGAACCGGTGTCAAAGTTTCCTTGTCTTCGTTCAAGTACTCTACGAAATCTTGGACACCATTTTCATAATGAAAGGCCACATGGTTGTCTTCTTCCTTGCGAAGATCAGTCAGCGTCAGCGTCACATCCTTCAGCAAGAAGGCTGATTCTTTGATTCGCTCAGCAATGGTATTAAATTTGAAATCTGTCGTTGAAAAGATGGTTGGATCTGGCATGAAGGTAACCTTGGTCCCTGTTTTAGACTTGGGAGCAGAGCCAATCTTTTCGAGGGTTGTAACTGGTTTTCCACCATCTTCAAAACGTTGCTTGTAGACAGCTCCATCACGAGTAATTTCTACCTCTAGCCAGCTAGAAAGGGCATTGACGACAGAAGATCCCACTCCGTGAAGACCTCCAGATGTCTTATAGCCTCCTTGACCAAACTTCCCTCCGGCGTGGAGGACCGTAAAGATCACCTCAACGGTTGGTTTGCCCATAGCATGCATCCCGGTCGGCATTCCACGTCCCTGGTCTTCTACCGATAGAGAACCATCTTTATTAATCGTTACATCGATTTGTGAGCCAAAGCCAGACAAGGCTTCATCGACCGCATTATCCACGATCTCCCAGACCATGTGATGCAAGCCATTTCCATCGGTCGATCCGATATACATCCCTGGACGTTTACGGACCGCATCCAACCCTTCTAGTACCTGAATGGCATCGTCATTATAATTATTAATATTGATTTCCTTTTTTGCCACAAGGAACCTCCTGTTTGTTCATCTTTTCTATATTACAGTTTTTTAGGAAATTTTGCAAAATTTTTTCTCTTTATATGGAGATTTCTATATCACAGTAAAAAATGTTAGCTAAGCACTTTCTTCAGATGTCACACTTGAACTCCAGAAATTGCTTTTTCTATCGATGGCTTTTTGATATAATGAAACTATGATAAAAGAAATAAGTGTTTTAATTTTAGCCTATCTGTTAGGCTCCATTCCTTCGGGATTATGGATTGGGAAAATCTTTTTCCATATTAATTTACGGGAACATGGCTCGGGCAATACAGGAACGACCAATACCTTTCGGATTTTAGGGAAGAAAGCTGGGATCATTGTCTTTGCGATTGATTTCTTAAAAGGAACTTTGGCCGTTCTCCTTCCGACTTTCTTTGGAATTCAGGGGATCTCGCCAATGGTCTTTGGTCTCTTAGCCGTTTTGGGGCACACTTTCCCAATTTTTGCTGGATTCAAGGGTGGAAAAGCAGTGGCGACGAGTGCTGGTGTCTTACTTGGTTTCTCGCCTATCCTGCTACTCATTTTAGCTGTTTATTTTGTAGCCAGCCTGTACTTAACCAGTATGATTTCGTTTTCGAGTGTTACCGTTGCGCTACTCGCCATTCTTTCAGTCCTCCTTCTTCCTTTGACTGGATGGATCTTGCACAGCTATGATCCGCTTTTTACAGTCATTGTCTTGGCCTTAGCTACCTTGATCATTCTACGACACAAGGACAATATCCAACGGATCAAAGAGAAAAAAGAAAATCTCATCCCTTGGGGAAAGAACATCACCCATCAACAACCAAAAAACTAGAGCAGGCGCTCTAGTTTTTTTGGTTGGATCTCCCTTATACTTTTGAACAGATCCTCATTATAAAGCATCGACTAGGTCCATCAGTATTTCCATAGGAGTTTTTTTCCTACGACCATTAACAGTTTCGATCATGTGATAAACTTTTAAACGATTGTCATTGCTAAAGACAAACTCAAAGCGGAATTCGCGTCCGTTGGGTGCCACTGTATCAAATTTCGTTTTATATTTATCATGAACGGGGCTAACTGGAAATTTATTGAAGAGTAAGCGTCGTTTCTCCCCTGCTTCTTTCAAACAGTTTTCTAGTTCTTGACAATAGTTATAAAACAGCTGATAGAGGTCTTCTTCTGAAATTCTTCTTCTCCGAACTAATGATGTAAAATCCGAAAAATTTCTGCGCGGGATGTCAATACTAAATGAAAATCCCTCTTGGTTGATTCTTTCTAAAAATGCATCTCTTGAAATCATAGAACCACTCTTTCTTTTATCAATCTTTAGCGAACCCTTATTGTTTCTATACATCGTCAATCCATTATGTAATCAAGCAGGTCCATCAGGGTGAGTTTCTTGCGACCATTGACTGTCTCAAATAGATTATAAACTCTTAGTTCTTGATTCTTTTTGAAAGCAAACTCAAAGCGGAACTCGCGGCCATTGCATGCAGCTACATAAAATCCGGTCTGATACTTCCTCTTATCCGCTACTGCGTGCATTTGCCGGTCTTCTACCTCTCTACAAAGTAAAAGAAAGATCTGATAGAGTTGCTCCTCAGAGAGCCTTTTTCTCCAAACCAATGACTTGAAGTTATTGTACCGCCACCATGGGATTTGGATGTTAAAGGAAAAACCTTCCTGATTGGCTTTATCGATAAATGCTTTTCTGGAGACCATACCACTTCCCCTTCTATTGGATCATCGTTTGACTCTATTATACCATCTTTTATCCTTTCACAAAAAAAGCATTCCAAACGGAATGCTTTAGAATTTTGACAATATGATTTTTACATAAGACAGGTTAAGGAATGCTAAAAAAAATTAAAATGATAAATAACATCAAGTTCATACAATAGACACTGAAACTTTCCGCCGTGAGAAAAGTGCTAGAAACACTGTTGTTTCTAGCACTCGGGAGTTTTGGAACCTTAGGTCCAAAACTAAGTCATGGAACTTCATAGAAGTTCGCTGACGTCCGTACTCACCTAAGGAAAGTTTCTAAGATAACTTTGTCTTCAATCTTAGCATTCCAAATGGAATGCTTTATTCTGTTTCTTAATAGTATTCCCCTTGGCGGTAGTTCCAAGAGTTGAAATGATCAGATAAGTGCATCATGATCTTATCGATATCCAATCCTTTACGGATCACAACTGGACACGTATTGACAGAACGGCTACCTGCTCCTTGTTCTGGAATGAGTTTTCCTTCGGCATCAACCATAGAGACCATCACACCTTGTTCATAACGAGTTTCAATGGTCTTGTCTGGTTGGATAGAGGCTACATAATCATCGGCTTCGATAACCAAGTCCACAGCACCTTCGATACGCTCACCAATTCCTTCGACCTTCCCGCGGTTACCTTTACCGGAAGGATTAGCTGAAGAAGCGTAAACCATCTTGCCTTCTTTTTCCCACATTTCTTTGGCGATTTGCTCACCAGCTTTACCAAATTTGATGACAAAGCATGAAGTTCCACGAACGTCTGTCATGAGTTCTTCACGTCCATCTCCGAAAGCTTGCAATTTTGCATAAGCATCTTCACGCCAAGGAAGGATACAACCAAGCAAGATATCTTCATCCCAATGTTTTTGGTAGAAGGCTTCGATTTCAGGATTCAATTGCGCAAGGGCACGTAGTTCGTCCATGCTTCCGCAGAGAACCACACCTGGTTTGTTACGGTTGCGTTCTTTGGCTTCAAACTTCCGTTCCAAGCCAGCCTTGTCACTGGTCATGATGATGTAGCCAACTTTGGTAGGGCAGACGATACAGCCACCCTCTCCTTTAAGAATATCAAATCCTTCTTGTGAAAGTTGTCCGTCCCATTGAATGTGTTTTGTCATAAGTCTCTTTCCTTTTCTATTCTTTTTAGTATTGTATCAAAAAATAGTCTCAAATTCAATATATTTTCAGAAAATTCGTAATTTGATATACAATTTTATCATTGCCAGTAAGCTGGCCGGTTCTTCTCATAAGCTGCGATCAAGTCTTCATACTGAAGCGTAATCCCGATATCATCCAAGCCGTTGAGCAATTTGTGCTTCCAATCTTGATCGATCTCAAAGCGAAACTCTCCAACAGGCGAGAGGATCTTCTGCTCTTCCAAATCCACCGTCACTGGATCTGTCGGCTTTAAACTTGCCAATTGTTGACGAACCTCAAAAGGTTGTACAATAGGCAGCATGCCATTATTGAGCTCATTATTGTAATGGATATCTCCGAAGGATCCGGCGATAACGACTTTAAAGCCATAATCAGCTAAAGCCCAGGCTGCGTGCTCCCGAGAGGAACCAGCCCCAAAATTGTCACCAGTGATCAAAATGGTCGCCTTGCGGTATTCTGGCTTGTTAAAGATAAAATCTGGATCCTCGGTATACTGGTCATCCAAATAGCGCCAAGCATACATGAGGTATTTCCCAAAGCCTTTTTTATCAATCAGCTTTAAGAATTGCTTGGGGAGGATTTGGTCGGTATCAATATTATCGTTCATCAAAGGAACCGTAGTCCCCGTATAAATGGTAAATTTCTCCATGCTTTCTCCTTTTACTCGACTTCTGGCATTTGGCGCACATCGACAAAGCGACCGGCGATTGCTGCTGCAGCGGCCATTGCTGGGCTACAGAGATGGGTTTTAGCCCCAAATCCTTGGCGGTCTTCAAAATTCCGGTTGCTAGTAGAGGCACAGTGGACCCCATCTGGAACCTTGTCTGGGTTCATTCCTAGACACATGGAACATCCTGGATCACGCCATTCAAAGCCCGCATCCATGAAGATCTTGTCTAAGCCTAATTTTTCGGCGGCTTGCTTAACCGGACGAGAGCCAGGTACCACAATAGCAGTTAAGTTGGGCGCGATTTTTTTGCCTTTCACAAACTTGGCTGCCAACTCCAAATCGCTGAGACGAGCATTGGTACAAGAACCGATAAAGATATAGCCTAATTCAATGTCTGCTGGTTTTTGGCCAGGTTCTAGATCCATATAATGATAAGCCCGTTCATCATTCATGTCCCGGATCTCTGGAAAAGGAGTCTCGAAGTCCACTCCCATAGAAGGATTGGTCCCCCAAGTCACCATCGGAGCAAGATCAGATACATCCATACGGATGACCTTATCATAAACGGCATCGTCATCACTGACCAGAGTCTTCCAATCAGCTACTGCGGCCTCAAAATCATCTGGCACACATTCGCGTCCCCGGAGGTAGTCAAAAGTCGTCTCATCTGGATTCATGATCCCCATTTTGGACCCGAACTCGATTGACATGTTACAGATGGTCATGCGTTCTTCCATAGTCAAACGATCAATTGCTTCTCCCCGATACTCTACGACATAGCCAACTCCACAAGCAACACCGTAGCGCGCTATCAAAGCTAGGATGTAATCCTTTGAATAGATCCCTTTTTGTGGGGTTCCGGTGAATTCAACCAACATTTTCTTGGGTTTGACTTGCCAGATGGTTTGGGTAGCAAAGACATGCTCCACTTCACTGGTTCCAATCCCAAAGGCAATGGCACCAAAGGCTCCGTGGGTTGCGGTATGGCTGTCTCCACAGACAATAAATTTCCCAGGCTGGGTCCGACCGGTTTCAGGGCCCACCATATGAACGATTCCTTGCTTAGCAGAACCATGGGCAGCATGATCAATCCCAAAGTCCACCACATTCTCAGCTAATTTATCAATCTGGGCTTTTGAAATCACATCTCGAATATCAAAAATATTGACCGTTGGAACATTGTGATCAAAGGTTCCAAAGGTTAAATCGGGTCGTCGAACCTTGCGTCCTGCGTCCCGTAATCCTTGAAAGGCTTGCGGACTCGTCACTTCGTGGATGTAGTGTTGGTCCACATACATGAGTTGGGGTTGTCCTTCCACTCCTGTAATCACGTGGCGGTCCCAAAGTTTATCAAAGATAGATTTTCCACTCATCGTCTTTCTCCATTTATCTTCTTGTTATGAAATCCATTGAAGGATTAGAAAGAGGGCACCTGCTAAAAGAAGGCTACTGCCCCACCAGGTGGCTTGAAAATACCATTTCCGCACCTTGTGGTGAAAGAGATATCCACTTAGTAGAGCTCCGAATCCACCAAGCACCCAGCTCTCGAGTAACAGGACCTTTTCAGGAATCCGCCACCTGTTTTGGATAGCTTTTCGTTTATCTAAGCCATAGGTCAGAAATACGATACTATTCCAAATTGCGATTAGCACTAAACAGCGATCTCTCCAAGTCATCTTAGAGATTCCCAATAATGGCTGCAGTCATCTCTGCAGTAGAAGCCTGACCACCTAGATCCCGTGTCAAGATTCCTTGATTCAAGGTTTGATTGACGGCTTCTTCGATCATTTCTGCACCTGCTGTTTCTCCAAAACTGTCTCGGAGCATCATGGCAACGGACAGGATCATGGAAATCGGATTGGCAATGCCTTGACCAGCAATGTCAGGTGCTGAACCATGAATCGGTTCGTACATACTTGGTCCTTGGTCGGAATGACTGGCAGATGGCATCACGCCTAGTGTTCCAGGAAGGACGCTGGATTCGTCAGATAAGATATCTCCGAATAGATTCTCTGTCACTACAACATCAAAGCGGGCTGGATTGGTAATCATGATCATGGCCGCACTATCGACAAGCTGGTGCTCTAAGGTCACATCTGGAAATTCTTTGGCAACTTCTTCTGCCACTTGGCGCCACAATTTAGAAGTTGCAAGGACATTTTGCTTATCGATACTGGTCACTTTCTTGCCACGTCCTCGCGCGATCTTGAAGGCTTGGTGCATAATCCGACGAATTTCTTCCGCACTGTAATCATTGATATCGCGCCCTGTATCTTCTTTTAAGATATGCTCTCCAAAATAAATCCCACCTGTCAATTCACGCACGACCACGAAGTCGACACCCTCGATACGCTCTGGTTTCAAAGGAGACAAGTGTTTCAAGGCGTCAAAAATCCGTACAGGACGAATATTGGCAAAGAGATTTAATTCCTTGCGAATAGCGAGTAAGCCTTGTTCTGGACGAACAGGAGCATTGTCATATTCCGGACTCCCGATGGCTGCGAGAAGAATAGCATCCGCTCCTTTAGCTGCTTTGAGAGTATCTTGGGGAAGTGGGTGGCCAGCGGCATCAATCCCAGCACCCCCAAAAGGTTTGTCTTCTAGACTATAATCAAAGCCAATTTTGGGAGCAACGGCTGCGAGGACCTCTAGTCCAGCTGCCATGATCTCAGGGCCAATCCCATCTCCTGCAAGTGTTACAATTTTCTTTGTCATGTTCAGTTCCTCTTAGGCTTGTGGAAGATCACGGTAGGAGACAGCTCGTCCCATCTCACCCGCATTCTCTTTTTGAACCAGCGTGTTAGCATTGATATAAGCGATGGCAGAGGCTTTCAATACGTCGAAGTCCAAACCAGAGGCATTGAAAATCGTATCTGTATCAACATTTTCCACGGATACCAAGACACGGGCTTGGGCATCGATCCCATCAGTCACTGCATCGATATTGTATGATGTCAAGCGAACAGTTTGGTTGAAGAATTTATCAATTGCATTAAAGATCGCTTCAACAGACCCTTGACCATTGGCAAGGAATTCAAGTACTTCCCCTTCTTCATTGCTGAGGCTAACCGCTGCTGTAATCGTTTCGTCTGCATTGGTTGTCAAGCGGAGATCGTTAAATTGGAATCCTTCTGGATTTTCAACTGCTGTACCGGCTACAAGGGCGCGGATATCGGCATCTGTGATCTCGTGTTTCTTGTCTGCAAGAGATTTGAACTTATCAAACAATGGCTTGATGTCTTCTTCTGTGAAATCCAGTCCCAACTCATGCAGTTTTTCGACAAAGGCATGGCGACCAGACAATTTTCCAAGAGGGAGACTATTGCTTTTAACACCCACCAACTCAGGCGTAATGATTTCGTAGGTAAGAGGATTTTTAAGAACTCCGTCTTGGTGGATCCCAGACTCGTGTGAGAAGGCATTGCCACCAACAACCGCCTTGTTTTTAGGAATTGGAATACCAGAGTAACGAGAAACCAACTCAGAAGTGTTGATGGTTTCATTAAGGACAATCGGACTCTCCACTTGGAAATAGTCTTCGCGAATATTGAGAGCAACTGCTACTTCTTCAAGCGCCGCATTGCCGGCCCGCTCCCCGATCCCATTAATGGTTCCTTCAACACGACGGGCACCATTTTTAACAGCAGCGAGGCTATTGGCCACGGCCATACCTAGGTCATCATGGCAATGAGGGGAATAGATAATCTCGCGATCTGTCTTGATATGGTCAATCAAGTATTTGAAAATGGCACCGTACTCTGCTGGTGTCGTGAAACCGACTGTATCCGGAATATTGATGTAGCTAGCACCAGCATCAACTGCAGTCTGAACGACTTGCAAGAGGAAATCCAATTCGGTCCGTGTCGCATCTTCTGGCGAGAATTCAACAATCTCAAATTTTGAGCGAGCGTAAGAAACGTGCTCTTTGATGGCTTCAAGAATTTCTTCCTTGGTCTTGTTGAGTTTAAACTCCCGGTGAATCGGACTGGTTGCGATAAAGACGTGAATTTGTGGATACTTAGCATCCTTCAAGGCTTCATAACAAGCGTCAATATCTGATTTGACAGAACGGGCCAAACCTGTCACGGCTGTCTTGGTCAAGACCTTGGCAATCTCTTGAACAGCAGTAAAGGAATCCGGACTAGCTGCAGGAAAACCTGCTTCAATAGCAGAAATACCCCATTTTTCCAATTGCTTGGCAATGGCAATCTTTTCTTTGATAGAGAAATTAACTCCTGGAGTCTGTTCACCATCCCGAAGGCTGGTATCTAAAAATTCAACTTTACGCATAGGGTCTCCTCATTTCTATGTAGTGGATATAAAGAAAAACATCTCACTCGGTCAACCAAGCGAGATGTTTTTGCCCGCTTGGTAAGCCAAACAGGACTAATGCTTCTGCACTAGCCCTTATACCTCAACAACAAAGCAAATTGAATAAACTTAGCTGTTTTCATGTTTGACTTTCTCCTTTGTTCAATGTCTTGTTTAGTATTTTAGCATAGGGAAGAATCAATGTCAAGAATTTTCTACAATATTCTGAATTTTTTGAATAGAAACAAAATAGAGCTTTCGCCCTACTTCTTCTGATACAAATCAAAAACGATCTTGTCATTATAGAGGTCAATGGTATTGGCCTTGACATAGATTCCAAAGTCATTGTCAATTTCTGGTAATACAATGGTGATGGTAGACTGCTTGGGTGAGATCTGAACAAATTTTGGGATATTTTTATTTTTACTCAAGAGCTGCAAGACCATCCTTTGTGGAATTTGAAAGGTTCCAACTGAAAAATCCTTCACCGTCAAGAGAATATTCCCATTTTCCAATTTGGATGGTTGAAAGTAAATGTATAAGGGATAATCCTTCCCCAAGAGACTCAACTGCCCTTCTAATAGGATTTGCTGATTGTCTGCATAGACCTTGTAGTCGGACAGCTTATATTTTTTCAGAAGCGATTTGATGGTATCATTGAGTTGATCACGAGTCGTTGTCATAGTTCCAACTTTGACATCTTTGGTGCCAGCTGTTTGATGAAGCTGACTAACATCTTCTCTTGGCATCGCTAAGCGTCCTTGCACAACTATAGCGAAGGCTAAGAGAAGGCTGACCAAACCTAAAAATAACCATTTCCAAATATTGATTTTTTGAAGGAAGGGGACCTTCTCTTTGATGGGATTATTTTTGACTCCAAGTTTTCTTCGTGGCATTGATTTTCTCCAATATTGCTTGTTTCATCTTTTCATAGCCCGTATTGTTAGGGTGGAAACTATCCTCTTCATACAGGGCATCATTGATAACGGTTGTCTTCCCGTCACTGATTTCTGATACGCCCATTTTGCCATCAATTCCTTTATAGAGCAGATCATTGATCGGGACGAAATAGACTTGATCATATTGCGCGATGGTTTCTTCCGTCGTCTCATTCCAACGATCTACAGCCGTCTGGATACTAGTTAATTCAGGAAAATTCAGGTAAAGAGGATTGTAGATCCCCACTACATAAATGGGAAGATGGGGATTGTCCTTTCTGGCCTTTGTAATAATTTCTTTGAGGTTCGCTGTATAATTCTTGAGCGGCTTTTGGATATCTGACAGAGAAAAATCACTCAGATGATCGACAACAACTTTGCGCAGATCATTTCCCCCAACCGTTAAGGTCATGACACGCGCCTTTTTGAGATCCTTCTGAAGATCTGTTTGCTTCTTGAGACGATCTAAGATCTGAGCGCTTGTATTTCCAGCTACTCCATAGTTGACAGGCTGATACTGGCCGTCATTTTCATTGGATAGGCTTTGGGCAAGGATGGGGACAAAGCCCCCTTGCTTGGTGCTATCCCCTACTCCTTCGGTCAGTGAATCCCCTAGAGCTACATAAGTATAGGTGATTTCTTTCGCAGCTGTTTTGGGCTTGGTCATGCGAGGAGATGCAGTTGGTAGCAAAGCACGAAATAGAAAGACAAAGACAAGAAGGCTGGTTAAAAAGAAAACCAAGCCTTGCATCATTTTTTTAAAATTCATATAAATACGATCGCTTATCCTTGAAAAATCACTTGTCCATCACAGATTGTATAAGCAACTTTCCCTTTTAATGTTTCGCCCACAAATGGTGAATTTCCAGCTTTTGAAGCGAAATGATCCGATACCAGACGATCTGCTTCTGGATCAAAGATGGTTAAATCTGCCGGTCCATCCACTGCGATATAGCCAGCATCAAAATCATAGAGACGTGCTGGATTATAGGACATCTTTTCAAGCAATTGCATCAAGCTTAAATGGCCAGCATGCACCAAGTAGGTCAAACCAAGAGAAAGCGAAGTTTCAAGCCCAGTCATGCCAGATGGTGCTTTGGTAATATCAGGGACATTCTTCTCATCCGCATGGTGAGGCGCGTGGTCAGTCGCAATCACAGAGATAACGCCTGATTTCAAGCCTTCAATCACTGCTAGACGGTCAGATTCCAAGCGAAGAGGTGGATTCATCTTAGCATTGCTTCCTTTAGTCAAGAGCAGACTTTCTGTTTTCGAAAAGTGTTGAGGTGCCACTTCTGCCGTCACATGAGCTCCTAATCCTTGGGCAAATTCAACCACCTTGACACTTTCTTCCTTGGAAAGGTGTTGGATATGGAGGTGAGCACCTGTCGCATGGGCAATCATGGCATCACGCGCAGCCATTGAATATTCGGCTACACCCGTCGCACCACAGACATGGAAGTGTTCCTTGGCAATGTTTTCATTCAAACCAAGAATGCCATTCAACTCAGGGTCTTCTTCATGCAGACTAATAAAGGTTCCTAGACGCTTAGCCTCTTCCAAGGCTTGGCGGACAACCTTAGTGCTTTGAAGGGGAATCCCATCATCTGAAAATCCCACTGCACCAGCCTTAAGCAGCCCTTCAAAATCTGTCAGGTGTTGACCGTCAAAGTTCTTGGTCACCGTCGCAACCGTATGAATGTGAAGATTTTCCTTGGCTGCAGAAGCTAAGACTTCCTCTAAGGTCGCAATATCTGAAATGGTCGGATTGGTATTGGCCATCATGACCACTCGAGTAAAACCACCAGCAGCTGCGGCTAAGGCACCCGTATGGATGTCTTCTTTATGAGTTTGACCGGGTTCGCGGAAATGCACGTGTACATCGATCAAACCAGGTGCCACAACCAGACCAGTAGCATCAAGGACTTCTTGTCCATACGTTGGGAGGTTTTCAGCGATCTCTACAATTTTCTTTCCTTCAATGCGAAGATCACAGACTTGATCCAAGCCAGTCTTGGGATCCATTACGCGACCATTTTTAATGACAACCATTGCATTCTCCTTTATTCATAAAAATCAACATGCGACTCTAACAAGCGGTCGCCGTCATAGCGAAACATTGCTGAAAAGAAGGGTTTATCCTCCAACAACCACTCGACAAAGGTATGGTCCCCTTCCCAGGTTGGTTTTGAGAGGACTTGATCATAAGGTACCCACTCCAAGGTCCCTTCGTTACACTCGATCAGTTCTCCCTCAAAATCTGTTACCTTGAAGACATAGGTGTACCAGTCCAAATCTGGAGTAAACTCCGGAAAGGTAATAATCCCTTTCAAGACTGGCTTGGCTCTAAGGCCGGTCTCCTCAAAAATCTCACGCGCAGCACACTCCTGTGGGGTTTCCCCGCGTTCTAATTTTCCTCCAACTCCGATCCATTTACCTTCATGGACATCATTGGGCTTTTTATTGCGATGCAACATGAGAAATTCTTTCCCATTGTCAATGTAACAAATCGTTGCTAATTGTGGCATTTCTTTCTCCTATCTTAACCAATCAATCGGCTCGCGTCCCGCCTCTTTCAAAAATTGATTGGTTTTTGAAAAGGGTTGGGAACCAAAGAATCCTCGGTAGGCCGATAAGGGACTTGGGTGAGCTGATTCAAGGACTAAATGTCGATCGTTGGTAATCAGAGGCTTTTTCTTACGGGCATAAGATCCCCAGAGGATAAAGACAACTGGCTCGTCCAACTCATTGACCACCTTGATCACAGCATCTGTGAAAGGCTCCCAAATTTGGCCTGCATGACCATTGGCCTGACCAGCTGGCACTGTCAAACAGGCATTGAGCAAGAGCACTCCTTGCTCTGCCCAAGAGGTCAGATCATGGGAACGCTTCTCTCCGATATCTGAGCGCAATTCTTTGAGAATATTTTGCAAAGAAGGCGGCGCTGGTACATGATCCGGAACAGAAAAACTTAAGCCCTGCGCTTGATCCGGTCCATGGTAGGGATCTTGGCCTAAGATCAAGACCTTGACCTGATCCATCCCTGTCGTCTGCAAGGCCTTAAAGACCTTGTCACGCGGTGGATAAACCACTCCTTTGTTGTAGACTTCATTCATAAAGTCATTGATCTGGTGAAAATACCCTTCTGGAAGATGGGACTTGATGGCTTCATGCCAGGGTGAATGCTGCATGGAAACTCTCCGCTATCCAATAAATTCTTACCTTCCATTATACCACATTTGGTGCAGATCTACTGGATAAAAAAGAGGCTGGACATTTTTGTCCAACCTTTATTACTGCCTGTCAAACAAGCCAGAGCTTTTATGTATTTTCTTTCTTGGTAAATCCTGCTAGACCGATCGAAGCGACTAGTAAAATTTGCGGTAAGAATTGGATGAGGTAGCGGGTCTTCCCACCTTCAAAGATGGTTAAGAAGAGCAAACCACCAAAGACTGCTAAGGAAAGGAAGTTAAAGTCATCTGTATCTCGACGTTTGAGATAAGCTCCAACCAAACCAGCCGATAGGACGATCCAGATCAGCTGCTTGACAAATTCATAATACTTGTACTGCGGTCGATCAATGCTGAGGAAATAGGTCCGCACCCATTTTGCCAAACCATTATTTTTAGTCAGAGGTGCATAGAGAGGATTGATAAAAGGCGTCTTCTCATACTCTACATCTCGGTACAGCCAGCCCAGGGTCCCTTCTGCTACTGTCAAAGATTGCTTGTAGTAGATATGCCCGATCAAACCGAACGGTCCGTACTCCTTGAGACGGCGTTTGATTTCTTTGATCACATTTTCTTTTTTAAAGAGGCCATTGTTGTAATCCGAGCGCTTATCCTCATCGATATAGGCTAGCAAGCCTTCTTTCATATCTTCTTGGTTGTGCCCCATATCTGTCAAGCCCAGATTGATAAACAAGAGCGGTCCTTTAGCCAACCCTTCTTGTTTCAAGATCGGTACAACTCTTTGATGATTGACCGCTGTATTCAATCCTGCAAAGACAAAGCCCGTCATCATCACGGTCACCGTAGCAATCTTGCCAAAGGCCTTCCAATTTCCTCTGAAGAAGAGCACAGCCCAAAAGGCAATCATGACAATAATCGTCGTTGGACGGATCAACATGTTCACGCCAGATAAGATTCCCAAACCAACAATCTTCTTCCAGGAGACTGCTTGATCTTTCTTCAAGAGATCCAAGGCCCACCATAACTGAAGAGCGATCAAAGGAAGTGGCGGAATGTCCGTATACATGGAATAGAAATACGGCGAGTAACAGATCAAGCTCACATAGAAGAGATAGACTAGATCAGCCGTTTTTTGATTGAAATGCTTCTGAGATAGCTTATATAAGAGTACTGCTCCCAGATTGACATAGAGGATATTGAGAGCCTGCATGACCCACAGACCGCTAGAGCCAAATAAGACATAGAAAAACTTCTCGTAAAGAAAGAGCGGAATGTTATTGGGATTGCGACTAAGGTAGTTGGTGATAGAGGATTGCTTAAGAAGATCAAAAGCCCCTTTGAAAACAACCGCAGCATCCCGACGGATAAAGAGCTCCGCACAGACCATGACGATCAACTGAAAGACAACCGCTCCAAGCAAGAAGCCTTTTTTGTGTCGGGTCAACCAAGCAAAGGCACTCTTTAGCCCATCGCGTTTCAACCAGGCTAGCAGAAATAGCAATCCAGCACCTAAAATGGCTAGCCATGAAATCTCTCTCAGATAGGTCACACTGATCAAAAACCAGTGGACCATCACTAGCAACATGACAACATGAAGCATCCCAAATAGAATACGTTTACTTTTCGATAACATAGGTCCATTATATCAAAAAAACAGCATTTCTGCTGTTTTGGGGTGGTACGAAATCATTCAGTTCAGGGAAATATCATTGTTATTTTCGATCATCCTTAAAATCAAACTCTATTTCCCGAGGCTCTGTGAATTCAAGGCCCCTATAAAAGAGAACGACCAACAAATATAAAATCAATCCCAAAAACAAGCGCATTTGAACAAAATATGCTAAAAACAGGACTATCATGCTTAAACAAATCAGGGCAAACAATTGACGTTTTCTCATTTTTCGCATTCACCACACCTCGGTTCCATTTGCTGTTTTTTGAAGATACTCTGTAAGCTTTATCTGACCAACTAATGCTAGTTCTGCTCCATTTTTTTCAACAAACCATTTCAACTGCACATATCTGGCAATAGTGACCAACCATAAAGTGATCATAACTGCAAAGAGAAACAAAAGGACATTTATCGCTCCTTCTCTAACATTCAAATCAAGATTTGCTTTCCCAAAGAAAAGATCCATGGGAAGGATCTTTCTATATGTCCTTGCTAATAATAAACCTAATGGAACACCAATCAAATAAGAAACATTTGCTGGTGCTTTCTTTGAAAAAATTTGATCTTTAAACGAATAACTGGTCTGGTACACTTTTCGGTATCTGTCGAAAGGGATTTTACTATTGCGTTTGATAATAAATTCTTCCCCTTGATCTGTTACCAACAAAAAGTAGCCCCAGAGAGGCCTTTTCCCATTCAAACTGATATTAAAACATGTTCCTTTTGTGAGCATTGAAAATCCTCTCATTCAACCAAATATATATGAATGTGCTTTTTATTTAAGATGGGTCTGAACAATTCAACCTAACAAGGCTAGAATGCATACTAACCCAAGATAAATTCCAACCGTTAGAATCATTCCGATTTTATAGAAACCGACTAAGCCAGCATATCGTTCGACAAAACCGATCTGTGGGTCGACTGGATTATAAAAGACTGTCATGGGAGACCCGATTGGGAATATCATCCGCAAATCCAGATTTTTGCCGGCTCCAAGAACATAGGTTCTATCGAAAACATTGGCCTGCCTAGATTTGGAAGAAGTCTTCCTAAAATAAGCATAGGTGAAGGTCTTTTGGTATCTTTCGCCCCCGACTTGATACTCCACCACAGGCAGTGAAATAAGCAGTTGATTTTTGGAATCAAAATCAACTACTTCTCCCATAACTCTTGCGGTTGATTCTGTTTTCACTTTTATTTCACGACGATACAAGGTGTAAAAGATAAGCAACATGATCAAGAAAACAAGGGTCAGAATGCCCAAACTAAGCCAGAATATTGTTACTGTCATTGATTTTTTACCCTTTCACATAAACTAGTTGGTTTCAAATCCCTTAAAAAGTCATCTTATTCTCCCCTTTTCAACCAATTCTGTTGCTGCGCTTTTTCTGCAAGATCTTTTGCTTTGTTTATATCTAGTGAGTTTGAATCTGATGGGGCATTGGATTCAATCTCTTCTTTCAATTCTTGGAAAGTTTGAACATCTTTCGGGGTTAAATTAGAGACTGTGCTAGATTCTTTTTCTGTCGAATTTTCTGGCACAGACTGGATCTCTCGATAGGTATTGATCACTTCAGTTCCTGCGTCTGTTGTCGGAAGAGGACGATAGAACATAAAGAAACCAATAATGACAATCAGAAGAGCCGTAGCTGATACCAAAACCCCTTTTTGCAGATTCTCTACAGTTATTTTAGTATCTTTAGTAGACAAACTCTTCCATTCTGGATGTTCTTCCTCAGCTTCTTTTTTGGCGTTGAAAGCAGGGGTAACCAAGAATTGGTTCATCAAGGTCAGTGCCCCCAAGGCCATCAATAGAAATGGGATATGACGTGATTTACTAATGACCACTAAAATTCCTCCCGCAATAGCAATCAAACTGATGATGATATTGACGGTAAACCAGACCCGAGCCTGCTTCTTCATTTGCAAATAATGTTCTTTTGTCATCTTATTCTCCCTTAAAAATAGTTTTTTCTTCATCCATAAAAACAATTACTACTATCATACCGGATTTTACTTTGAGAATCAAGTTAACCACCAACTAGTGAAAAGAGTATAAAAAAGAAGCGCTAGAAACGCTTCAGTTGTATTATTTATCTTGCCAAGTTTCTTGGTTTTCCTTGAAACGGTGCAACAACTCTAAACCTTCAGAAGTGATGTAACCTTTTTCTTCTGCCAAATGAATCAATTCTGTATAGTTAGACAAGGTTTCAAGTTGAACCCCAGCTTCCGCAAATTTCTTATCGGCTTTCTCCAATTGGTAGGTGAAGATAGCTACGACACCAAGGACATCTGCTCCTTCACGCTTTGCAGCTGCGACAGCATCCAAGACAGACCCACCGGTAGAAATCAAATCTTCCACTACGACCATCTTTTGACCTTGTGGTACACGGCCTTCAATTTGATTACCAGCACCGTGGTCTTTTGGTTTGCTACGAATGTAGGCAAATGGCAAATTCATCTTGTCCGCAATAATGGCTCCGTGAGGAATCCCTGCAGTTGCAGTTCCAGCAATCACTTCTACCTCAGGAAATGCTTCCTTGATTTTGTCTACAAATCCATTTTCGATCAAGGTACGCGTTTCAGGATAAGCAAGAGTTACACGGTTATCTGTATAAATAGGGGATTTGATCCCAGATGCCCAAGTAAAAGGTTCTTCTGGTTTCAAATAAACCGCTTCAATTTTCAAAAGATGGCTAGCAATATCTTTAGCTAATGACATGACGACTCCTTTTTACGATTTTAATCATATACGAATTAAATCATTTTTCGATTTAAACAACAACATTACAGGTTAGTGAATGCGTTAGGGAAGTCCCATAGGACTTTTTAATTTCCGACACTTAGTTGAAAGAAACAATCATTTTCTTTCAACTAAGTTAGTGAATAGTTTAGGGAAGGCCCTATCGGGCTTCGATTATTCCGACGATCACAGAAGAGAAACGATCATTTTCTCTTCTGTGATCTAGTGAATGCGTTAGGGAAGGTCCCGTAGGACTTCCCGTAGAGCTACAAAAGTTTCACTTTTAGTAGCTCTTACGCATTCCACTGTCTCTTAATTTCATGGTAAGCGTCCCATGGGTTTTCTGCTTGGATGATTGGGCGTCCAACGACAATATAGTCAGATCCAATTTTATGAGCTTCTTGTGGCGTCATGACCCGTTTTTGGTCACCGATTTCAGCTCCAGCAGGACGAATCCCTGGTGTGACACAGACAAAGTCTGATGAAGTGGCATCCTTGATCAAGGCTACTTCATGGGCTGAGCAGACAACACCATCTAAGCCAGCTTCTTGGGCCTTGCGAGCGTAATTAACTACGGATTCTTGGACCGTTGTTTGGATGTTTTGGCAATCACGCATGTCTTCTTCACTGGTAGAAGTCAACTGGGTCACGGCTACCAACTTAGCCCCTTCACCAAGAGCTGCCTTGGCTTCGCGCATCATCTCTACACCACCGGCTGCGTGAACTGTCACCATATCTACTCCGAAAGTCCCCAGTACGGACATGGCTGATTTGACTGTATTTGGGATATCATGTAATTTTAAATCAAGGAAAATACTGTGTCCAAGCCCTTTGAGGTAATGTACAATTTCAGGACCAACTGCATAGAAAAATTCCATTCCAATTTTTACAAATAATTTTTCGTCTTCTGGAAAATGCTCTAAAAAGTGTTTGACATCCTCGAAAGCTGGGAAGTCAAGGGCGATAATAGGACGTTCTTCACGCATGGATTACTCCTTTTTTGATTGATCATTTTGTCTACAAAAAAACCTTGCCCGAGGCAAGGTTACACGAAAATTAGGTAGGAACAACTACCATGATTCACCGTCTAGACCTTAGGAGCCTCTCTGGACTGCTTTAAAGGTTTTTATTTATTGTAGTACGATATTTGGGAAAAGTCAAGGATTTACAGTAGATTTTCCCGTACATGTTTTCGGAAGTTCTCAAGGGTGTCAATACCATAGCGATCCATGACCTGTGGCAGATCTTCGATGATGGTTGGACAAGCATAAGGATCGGTGAAATTAGCGGTTCCAACTCCAATCGCAGAGGCTCCTGCAATCATCATTTCAATGGCTGCTTCTGCTGAATCCACACCTCCCATTCCGATAATCGGAAGTTTAGTGGATTGGGCAACCTGGCGGATGAGTTTCAAAGCAACTGGGAAAACAGCTGGACCCGACATGCCTCCGGTTCCATTAGCAATGATAGGCTTACCAGTCTTGAGGTCAAAGCGCATGCCGACCAAGGTATTGATCATGGTCAAACCAGTCGCCCCTGCATCCTCTACTGCTTTTGCGACCTGCGTGATGTCTGCTACACTTGGTGTTAATTTGACATAGACAGGGACGGAGGATGCTTCTACCGCTGCTTTCACAGCCGCATAGGCCAATTCAGGAACTTGCCCGATTAAAAGACCATTGTTCCCATGGTCTACGTTTGGACAAGAGATATTGAGCTCAATGGCCTTGACATTTGGCGCTTGCGAGATCTTGCTAGATACCGTCGCATACTCTTCATTGGAGAAGCCGGCTACGTTGGCAATAATCGGTAGGTCTGGATAATGTTGAGCCAACCAAGGGAGTTTCTCTGCTAGAACCACGTCTACCCCTGGATTTTGGAGACCAATGGCATTGAGCATGCCTGCAGGCGTCTCAGCAACACGTGGTGTCGGATTTCCGAAGCGAGCCTCAGCAGTTGTCGCCTTGATCATGATGGATCCAAGCAGGTCTAAGTCATAGTATTTGGCATATTCCTGACCAAAGCCAAAACAGCCAGATGCCGGAATAATCGGGTTTTTCAAGTCTAAACCAGGTAAGGATACGGCTAGTCGATTTGCTGTCATAAGGTCCTCCTACATCACAATCGTACCGGTTTCAAAGACCGGTCCGTCTTCACACACGCGCTTATTAGCTGCTTGGCTTTCATTTTCCAAATGCACTACACAGGCGTAGCAAGCACCCATCCCACAAGCCATACGCGATTCCATAGAAATATAGGCGCGGGGATGATCATGGAATTTGGTATTGACATATTTGAGCATGCCAGGTGCTCCACAAGAATAGATAGCATCAAACTCCTGGTCCATCTGATCAACGATTGTTGACACATAACCCTTGGTACCATAAGAACCATCGTCTGTTGTAATGGTGACTTGGCCGTACTGCTTCAATTCTTCTTCCAGGATCACAGCTTCTTTATTGGCAAATCCAAGGACAGAATGGACTGCTACTCCCTGCTCATGTAGCTGTTTAGCCACTTGGACCAAAGGAGGCACTCCGATCCCTCCGCCGATAATTAAAGCACGCGCCCCTTGACCAAGACCTTTTAGGTCAAAGCCATTTCCCTGAGGCCCCATGACACTAAGTTTGCTACCGATTGGCAATTGGGAAAAGATAGCTGTCCCCCCACCTTCGATGCGGTAGATCAAGCGACACGTCTGTGTCTCAGGATCAATCTCAGAAATTGAAATCGGACGGCGAAGGAGCTTGGACCCATCAGGGACGCGGATATGAAGGAATTGACCTGGCAGCATCTGCGCCACCATTTCCCCCTTTAAGATCATAGAATAAATACGGGGAGCGATCTCTTCTTGAGCGACCAGCTCCATCCCCTCCATCATGATTTTGCCAAAGCGTTTTTTACAACTGTCACTGACCATTGGTTTCCTCTTCTTTCTTCCAGCAAAAAAGACCTCGCAAAAGCAAGGTCCCACAAATGATCAGCTAGACTCCGTCCGCTGATCTTTTTTTCTGTCTTTCCTTGCAGGCCTCTCTGGACCTCTTAAAGGTTAAATTTGTCTCATTATATCGCGCTCCTTCTCGCTTGTCAAGTAAAATCAGTAACTTAGGAAACTTTACGGGGATCAAAATCTTCTGGGATCGGTTTGATGTATTGCATGGCGATTCGGTTTTCAGGCTTGCGATCGACTAGATAGAGAACCAGTAAAAAGAGCCATTCCAAGGGTTTCATCAGGTAATAGATCAGGTCCATAGCCCATTTCTTCTTGATATGTTTGGCAAAGGGATAGCCATAGCGGTCATAATTGCGACGCAAGAAGCGATGGAAACGTGGCGTCTTTTCTTCTAGCACCTGTTCAAAGGCATTGGCAATACAGAGCTGGCGATTGACGACGACTGGATGACCGTGGCGGACGCCCATCCGCTGGGGCTTGACAACTTTTTCATGACCACCAGCCGCAACCGTACAGAGATAATGCTCATCAATGATGAGATTCTGAGGGGGGATCTTTTGTGAGAAGGCCCAGTCAGCTGTATTTGTCCAGGCCTTGATCATAGAATCCGGTTGCTGCCCAAAGAGCATAAGAATAAGGACGACGAGAGCAAGGGTTGGAAGGGCAACAAGGACCGCTAACCAAGGCCAGTTGCGCGACTTGTTTAAGAGCTGATGGAGCCATTGAAGCAGACGATTCTCATAGCTTATCTCTGTTCGATCTTCCTGCCACTCCTTGATGCGAACCCATAATAGATGGATGGAATAGATCAGTAAGAAAAAGGTGTGAAAACTTGCTACCTGCAGTTGATTATCGAAAACTAAGAGAAGAACCACACCTCCTAGAATGCCACTGATGCAGAAGACATTTGCTAACGGCGAGAGTGAATTCGCATCCCGGTAGGAATAGATAATCAAGGCTAGTAAAGTAAGAGCTGCCAGTGTGAAGAAGGTCGGATAGGCGCCAGACCAGATCAAGGCATGCTTCTGAGAATTGACCAAACTCTCACTCCAATCGTAAAAAGTCATCTCCTTGACGATGTAAATGAAAATCGCTTCGAGAAAGCAACCAAAGAGTCCAAACCAAAGAACAATGGTAGGCTGTTGCTTTTTCTTTTTGACAGGCTTAGGACTTGATGTTTCAATTGTGAATGTATCCTCTTCTATCAGTTCTTCGCCCTTCACTGGCCCTCTATCCTCAAACAGTTCTGGATCTTTGAGAGCTTCTTCCTCTGCTTCTTTGAACTGGAGGCTGGACCACCGACCAATCCCATAAATGATGACAAAAATATTGGGGACAAAGAGTGCCAGAGTCAAACCGTAAGGAAAGATCTCCATCGTGAAGGCAATGATCTCCCAAACACTAAATTGGACGAATGGATCCTTAATTGCATAAATCGACTCACTAACCACAAAATAAATGTAAAAGGCTAATAGAATCAGTGCATTTGTCACAAAATTGATCTGCAACAGACCGGCTGTGAAATGGGTTTCCAATTCCTTATCCTTTTTCTTATACCAGGAAACTAGTTTTTTCATAAGATCTCCTCAATCAATTTTTTACCATTCTATCAATCAGATCTCCCCTTAATCAAGGCAAAACTGTATTTTTCCAACAAAATCAGTCCCCAGATGGAGATTTTGTTTCCAATTTTCTATTTTTTAAATATTTGATCTAGCCTACTTCTTATTACCTACCTCAGCCTGCATTATACTCTGATACAGTCCTTGAAAGACCACATTTTACGGGAAAAACGCGCTCTTTTATGTTAAAATAAAAGCATGAGAATACAACAATTACAATACATTATCAAAATCGTCGAAACCGGCTCTATGAATGAGGCCGCAAAACAACTCTTCATCACGCAACCTAGCCTTTCCAATGCCGTTAAGGACTTGGAAAATGAGATGGGGATTGAAATCTTTATCCGGAATCCTAAAGGGATCACTTTGACTCGCGATGGGATGGAGTTCCTCTCTTATGCCCGCCAGGTGGTGGAGCAGATTGACCTCTTGTCCGAGCGCTATAAAAATCCCGTGGGCTCTCGTGAGCTTTTCAGCGTCTCTTCACAGCACTACGCCTTCGTGGTTGAGGCCTTCGTTTCTCTATTGAAGAAAAGCGACATGGAAAAATACGAGCTCTTCCTACGGGAGACGCGGACTTGGGAGATCATCGATGACGTCAAGAATTTCCGAAGCGAGGTTGGCGTACTCTTTTTGAATAGCTACAACCGAGATGTCCTCTCTAAGATGCTGGATGATAATCACCTGATTGCCACCCACCTCTTTACAGCGCAACCTCATATCTTTGTCAGCAAGACCAATCCTCTTGCCAAGAAAGAGATCGTCCACTTATCTGATCTGGAAGATTTCCCATACCTTAGCTATGACCAAGGAACCCACAACTCCTTCTACTTCTCAGAAGAGATCCTCTCTCAAGAGCATCATAAAAAATCCATCGTCGTCAGTGACCGGGCGACCCTCTTTAATCTCTTGATTGGTCTGGATGGCTACACTATTGCGACCGGGATCCTCAACAGCAATCTCAACGGAAATAACATCGTCTCCATTCCCCTTGATATCGAAGACCCGATCGAGCTGGTCTACATCAAACATGAAAAAACAGCCCTCTCAAAAATGGGAGAGAAATTCATCGAATACTTGCTTGAGGAAGTGAAGTTTGATAAATAAAAAAGGAGGCTGGGACAAAAGTCCTAGCCTCTCAATTATTTTTGGATTGTCGAGCAAGACGCAGTGGTTGAGTGGGCTCTACTACGCTGATTTCATCAGCTTTTACAGCCCTACTCAACTGTGCGGAGGTGGGACGACGAAATCGAATTCTAACGAATTACCGATTTCTGTCCCACTCTCTTTTTATTGTCTTAATTGAGAAAATACTTCTCCAATTTTTCCTTCGATAACTAGGTCTGCTTGCTTGTCTTGTGGGATACTGGTCTTATTGATGACAACCAGCTTCTTCCCTTGGAAATACTGGATCAGGCTAGCTGCTGGGTAGACCACAAGAGAGGTTCCACCGATAATCAGGAGATCAGCCTCTTGGATGGCTTGGGCTGCTTGACTAAAGACCTCCATATCAAGAGGCTCCTCGTAGAGGGTCACATCAGGCTTGACCACCTCGCCACAGTCCAGACAGTGTGGAACCGGGCCTTCTAAAGCTAGAAAGGCCTCCAAATCATAAAATCGCTGGCAACCCTTACAGTAATTGCGGTCGGCACTGCCATGGAGCTTCAAAACTTTTTTAGAACCAGCCATTTCATGGAGACTATCAATATTTTGTGTCACCACCGCCTTGAGCTTACCAGTCTCTTCAAGCCGTGCCAGATACCGATGGGCTGCATTGGGCTTGGCATCTGGGTAGAGCAAGTACTTCTTATAAAAGTCGAAAAAGTCCTCTGGATAGCGCTCAAACATGGTATGGGAGACCAATTGCTCAGCTGTCAAATGCCGCCCTACCTGAACACTATAGACACCGTCTGAGCTTCGAAAATCTGGAATATTTGACTCCGTGGAAACTCCTGCCCCTCCGAAAAACACAATCCGTTGACTCTGATCAATCATCTCCTGTAGTTGAGCAATCTTATCCATCTACTTCTCCTTTAGTAGCTCTTCCATGACAGCATTGGCCTGATCAAAATAAAAGTTAGCTTGATCGTAATGGATGCCTGTGTAGCTTGCAAGGTCAACCAAATTCTTCATAAAATCCTGAGAAGAGAAACCCGTCGTCCGATGGAGCTCTTCCTCATCAAAAGGCTTGATCAAATGGGCCAGGGGGTTGCGAACTGATTTTTCTAACTCCCGCAATTGTTGGGCCGCAACTTTGACGCTATCTGGCAAATCCAACTGCACAATCAACTCCGTCAAACTGGATGAATTGACCACACTTTCGCTGTGAAATTGCTGCAGGATAGGGTTGTCGGACGCATGCAGGCTCTCAAACTTCCAACGGTCATAACTGGATTCTTTGGAGTTATGGATATAGTTGGTAATATCAGGAATTTTCAACTGAATCAATCGCATAAAGATCCGATAGATAGCTGGACTGACGGCACGAACAAAGTCAATAATCTGCTCATTTCGCAACTTCGCCTCTAGATCATAGAGGTAGTTAGCCAACTGCTCATCTTCTGGATCTTCATGCCAAAAAAGCTGAAAACCAGTCGCATCTAGCAACTCGGTTCTCAACTTTTGATTCATGACGGGTTGGATATTAAGCTCACGACGCTCCGCCATTAACTGCAGTAAGCTCACCAACAAATCCGGTATTTCTTCTTGCTGTTTGATAGAGCGCAGAGCCCGGCTGTAGTGATAATTTTGGAGATCGTAGAGCCATTCATCATGAAGGAATTTTGCCATTAGTCTGCAATCAAGGTCTCAAGACCGACTTTCATCATGTCTGTGAAAGTAGTTTGACGTTCTTCAGCAGTTGTGTCCTCATCTGGATTGACCAAACTATCAGAAATGGTCATGATAGCAAGGGCATCAACATGGTGTTGAGCAGCAAGATAGTAAAGGGCTGCTGCTTCCATTTCTACAGCTTTCACACCCCATTTACCAAGCTCGATGTTCTTTTCACCGTAGTTCGAATAGAAGACATCTGATGACAAGACATTGCCGACGTGAGTCGTCATACCAAGGTCTTTGGCAATGTGGTAAGCCTTGTCTAAAAGATCAAAGCTAGCGATTTGAGGAAAATCGAATTGAGGCCAGTCGTTGCGGATGATGTTTGAGTTGGTTGCAGCTGCTTGTGCCAAGACCAATTCACGAACATGCACATCCTCATTCAAAGAACCAGCCGTTCCCACACGGATCAATTTCTTCACGCCATAGTCGACAATCAACTCACGCGCATAGATGGAGATCGATGGCATCCCCATTCCAGTCCCCATGACAGATACACGGTGACCCTTGTAAGTCCCTGTGTAACCAAACATGTTACGGACTTCGTTGAAGCAAACAGCATCTTCAAGGAAATTCTCAGCAATAAATTTCGCACGAAGAGGATCTCCAGGAAGAAGAATTTTATCAGCAATTTCACCCTGCTTAGCAGCAATATGGATAGACATAGTTTATGATACAAAGAGCGACCAGAAAGCGACTGAAAATTAGGAATCTGACGAGAAATCCTAATTTCTCAGTCAGATTATCTATTTTCCGAGCTTTCCGCTCGTGTTCAAATCAGAACACATGCTCTACCTTTCCTTTTTATTTATTTTGTTAATGAATCCAAAAACGCAAAGAGTTTGGCATTCATTTCTCGATAATCGTAAGCACGAATGGCTTCGGGTTTTTGAACAAAGGTCAGGTTTTGACTTTGTTCTTCCAAAACATCTTCACCGTCAGCAGCAATCAAGAGATCAACTGCTTCTGGATCAAATTCTAAGTGAGCTTGGAAGGCATAATGTTTCGGACTAAAGCGGATCATCTGACGTGGACATCCTTGACTGGTCGCAAGAACAACAGCATCTTCTGTCAATCCGGGCATATCACCATGCCAGTGACCAGTTTCAAGAGTTTTTCCAAACTCACCGACATGCGGATCTGTGAGTCCTTCAGGCGTCAAGGTCACAGGATAAACCCCAATCTCACGTTCCGGACTGTGCTCATACTTCGCTCCATAGGCAACAGACAGGAGCTGGGCACCCAGACAGACCCCAACAATATAACGATCTGCCTTCATGGCCTTTTGAATCAGTTCAATCTCTGCCTGAGGATCGTAGTATGGAAAAGCTTCTCGATCTTCATCTGGCGATTGAGGTCCTCCCATGACGATCAAAAAGTCAATCTCATCCACTGACTCTGGTAAGGTTTCATTCTCATAGACTTTAGTCGTGGTCACTTGATGGCCACGCTCCTGTGCCCATTTTAGATAAGCGCCCGGCACTTCAAAGGTTTCATGCAGTACAAAATGTACCTTCATCATTTCTTCTCCCATCTCTTTCGAATCACGTATGACAGACCAGCCGCAAGTACAAGCGGAATAGACAAATTCCAAGTTTGGCCTGTAAATCCAAGGCTCAGGGCAATGGCTGTCAGAGGAGCTTCTAGGGTCGTCCCTAAAAAGACTGTCGCTCCTAGTAACATCCCTAGAGCAGGATCCAGATGAATTCCAAGGACTGTCAAAAGCAAGGTCACTAGGTAGCCAGAACCAATCCCAAGGGCAAATGATGGTGTCAAGGTACCCCCATAAGCACCATTGCGCAAGAGGAGGTAAACCATAAGCCCCTTCACTGCAAGAGTCAGTGGAAGATAAGGAATCGGCTGACTAGACAAGAGGGCTTGCGCTAGTACCTGGCCATTTCCCATAAAGATAGGGAAAAAGGCTACTAGGCTCCCCAGCACTAGAAAGGCTAGAGGAAGAGCCCAAAGAATCGTCCTATCCTTCCGCCGTTTGTGACTAGCTCGCTTGGCGAGGAAAGCAAAGACCAGAGCCAAGGGAGTGACCAAGAAAGCAATCACAATAGCCTGTAAAAAACTGCTAGCCGACCATGAGACAGCGGACAGTTGATAAATGGCCTCCTGACCAACGATGGACTGAGCGACCCAGGTGGCCAGATAAGTACTGGTCAAAATCAGTAGAAAGTTCTGCCAACTGTAGGCGAGCCCTAAGGTCTCAAAGACAAACAAGCTACTGGCAAAGGGAACCTGATAGACCGCAGCCAAACCAGCTCCAGCACCACAGGCGATCAAGACTTTCCGCTCTTTGAGAGCTAGTGAGAATCCCTTCGCCAAGCGACCAGCTAGAAGAGCCCCGACCTCACGTGGGGCTCCTTCTTTTCCGACCGATGCTCCTGCTCCGACAATTGCCACCTGCATCCCTGAATGAAGGAGGTGGGCTATGGGCGCTGGTTCCCTGTCTCCAGCTAGGTCAATTTGCTGGCGAATAGACAGGATCTGATAACGCCTTTGCAGGACATACCAGAAGCCAGCTGCCAAGCACCCAGTCACACACAAAACCAGAAATCTACGGAGACCTCCAGCTTCTTGAAATTGCTGGAGCAAATCCAAACTAGCTTGGCCAAAGGCCAGCTCTTGCACCCCTTCTAGTAGATAATGACAGGCAATTCCGACCAGACCCGTCCCTATCCCTAATGATAAGGTGGCTAGAAGCAACCTCAGCCCGTAGGGCAGACTTTGGAGTCGTACTTTCATTGGATTAGAGTTCAGCAAGGATCGCTTTTAGCAATCCTTTGAAGTCGCCTTTGACGCGCTCTGTCACTTCCACTACTTCTTCGTGGTTGAGCTCTTCTTGGAAACCAGCCGCAAAGTTGGTAATACATGAAATACCAAGAACCTTCAAGCCAGAATGCGCTGCAATGATGACTTCAGGAACAGTTGACATTCCGACAGCATCTGCACCAAGAGTCTTAAACGCACGGATTTCAGCTGGAGTTTCATAAGTTGGACCGGTCACACCGATATAAACCCCATCATCCAACTTGATACCCAATTTGTCTGCTACTTTATGAGCAGTCTCACGGTATTCAGGTGTATAAGCTTTCGACATATCTGGGAAACGTGGACCAAAGTCATCCAAGTTTTCACCGATCAATGGGTTTTGACCAGTCATATTGATGTGGTCTGTGATAGCCATCAAAGTACCAGGACCAAAGCCGATACCACCGGCAGCATTTGTAACAAGAACCCCTTCACATCCCAAAACTTTCATGACACGAACTGGGAAAGTCACCACTTCTAGTGGGTTTCCTTCGTAGAAGTGGAAACGTCCTTGAAGGGCCAAAACCTTGCGTCCAGCAAGCTCACCATAGACCAATTTACCAGCATGGCCGACAACCGTTGAACGACCCCAGTTTGGAATGTCAGAATAGTCTACTACAACTGGATTTTCGATTTCTTCAGCCAGTTCTCCAAGACCTGATCCAAGGATCAAGCCAAACTCAGGTGCTTCCATTCCTTTGCCCTTCAAAAAAGCAGCTGTTTCATTGATTTTTGCTAATAATGTCATTGCATATCTCCTTTATGATTTCCTTAAAAATTGGCCAATTTTGTCAAATGTATTGGCATTGCGAATGGTCAACAAACGGTAATCCGGCATCTTGAGGACTTGTCTGTGGTAAGCGGTCTTTGTATAGGTCTCTTCTGAGTATTTGCCCCAGTAGATCCCTAGATTCCCACGATGAATGATTTCATCACCGAGCGAAAAAGAGGAGACCAGCTCCCAGACAGCATCCTGATCGAGGCCTTCTGTGTAAAAGAGAACATCCTTGCGGGCTAGATCCTCCTGCCACCAGGCTGGTAAAGCAGCGAGATCTTGCGCATAGTCCTCAGCTGAAAAGAGAGAAAAAGACTGGATAAAGGGATAGTGATCACAAAAGAAATGTCCCAGCAAATCTAGCAATTCTTCTTTAGAACTAGTAGATTCAAAGAAGATATTGCCACTATTGATGTAGGTCTCTACCTCATCCAGCCCGATCGTTTGAAGCTCCTCTCGAAGCTCTGCCATCACGACCTTGTTTTTCCCGCCAACATTGATCCCTCTTACGAGGAGAGCGAAGCGTGTCATCTTAGTTCAATTTGTCTAAGAAGCTTTCACCGATCATGGCTTTTTCAACACCAAAGTTCTCTGCAATCGTTGCAGAGATATCAGAGAAATGACCGACTGGAATCACACCATTGCCCTTGAAGGATGGGCTATAAGCCAAGAATGGGATGTATTCACGCGTATGGTCTGTACCAGCATAGGTTGGGTCATTCCCGTGGTCTGCAGTGATCATCAAGAGGTCATCTTCACGCATCGCTGCAATGATTTCTGGCAAGCGTTCGTCAAATTCGTGCAAGCAATCGCGGTAGCCGTGAGCATTGCGACGGTGACCGTAAAGAGCATCAAAGTCTACCAAGTTGGTAAATGAGAACCCTTCTTGGAATTCAGGAAGCCCCATGGTCTTAATCAAGGTATCCATACCATGGCTGTTTGATTTGTTGTGGCCCATATCGTGGTTGATACCAGCTCCGTTGAAGATATCGTTGATCTTACCAACTGCATAGGTATCGATACCTGCTTCGTTCAACTTGTCCAAAACAGTTGGCGCAAATGGTGAAACAGCCAAGTCACGACGGTTGGCTGTACGTGTGAAGTTGCCTGGTTCCCCAACATAAGGACGAGCAATGATTCGACCAAGAAGAGCTGGACGTTCCAAAGTGATGGAACGAGCGTATTCACAGATACGGTACAACTCATCCAAAGGAATGATGTCTTCGTGAGCAGCGATTTGAAGCACAGGGTCTGCTGATGTATAAATAATCAACTCACCAGTTTCCATTTGACGTGGTCCAAAGTCATCGATGACTGCTGTACCAGAATAAGGCTTGTTAGCTTCACGAATGACCTTACGTCTTGAGAATTCTTCAATCTTTGTAATAATTTCTTCTGGGAATCCATTCCAGAAGGTATCAAAAGGTTCTGTAATGTTGAGCCCCATGATTTCCCAGTGACCAGTCATGGTGTCTTTCCCAAGAGAAACTTCTTGCAATTTTGTCGCATAGCCAGTTGGATTGCTTTCAGCTGGCACAGTCTTCAATGGTACTTCACGAGGAATATTTCCAAGACCGATTTTGGCCATGTTTGGTACATTTAAGCCAACGGTTTTAGAGATGTGGCCCAATGTATCAGATGCGCCATCTGGAACTCCTGCATTGACAAAGTTATTGGCATCTGGTGCAGCACCGATCCCAACTGAATCCAGCACAACTAAGTGCATGCGTTTAAATTTTGACATATACTGCCTCTTTCCTTTATTAAACTAGCTATATTATACCATATCCCTATAAGAAGAGAGCCGTTGTTTGATCCGAGGCTGGGACAAAAGTCCTAGCCTCTCAATTGTTTTTGGATTGTCGAGCAAGACGCAGTGGTTGAGTGGGCTCTAC
>NZ_JARQVW010000014.1:0-57264 GCF_029589235.1 Streptococcus taoyuanensis | reverse complement strand
AGAGCCCACTCAACCACTGCGTCTTGCTCGACAATCCAAAAATAATTGAGAGGCTAGGACTTTTGTCCCAGCCTCTTTTAGAATGTAAACAAACTGTTTTTTTACATAAAACAAGCTAAGTGATGCAGAATAATTAAAACTGATACATACCAATAGTCTCATTCAAACATACACTGAAACTTTCCGCAGTGAGAAAAGTGCTAGAAATAGGATTGTTTCTAGCACTCGGGAGTTTTGAAACTTTAGGTTCAAAACTAAGTCATGGAACTTCTTCGAAGTTCGCTGACGTCCGTACTCACCTAAGGAAAGTTTCAAAAATGACTTTGTCTTCAATCTGAAAACGAAAACCTTATCTTAGTTCTTTTATTTTCTCAATTCTTGTAAGAGTGTTTGTGCCTTTTCTAAATTAAAGGGTTTGTTTTCAAGGAGTTGGCTGACCAATCGGGGAACTTCCTCTTCCTTAGCTCCTGCTAGAAGGGCTAGGGAGCGTGCTTGGAGTTTCATATGTCCTGCTTGGATCCCTGTAGTCACTAAGGCTTTCAAGGCAGCGAAATTCTGTGCTAAACCGAGAGAAGCGATGATACCTGCTAATTCAATAGCAGAAGGCTCTCCTAGCAAACGGTGGCTGACTTGAACTGTTGGGTTGAGGCCAATCGAGCCTCCTTTTGTCGCAACCGGCATTGGTAGGGTGATCTCTCCATAGAGTTTTTTCTCTTCCGGATGACTTGTCCAGTGACTCAAACCCTTGTAAGAACCACTTTGTGCAGCATAGGCATGGGCTCCTGCTTCGATGGCCCGCCAGTCATTACCTGTCGCAAGGACCAGGGCATCAATCCCGTTAAAAATTCCCTTGTTATGTGTGGCTGCACGGTAAGGATCCACTTTAGCCAGTTGGCTAGCTAGCTCCATTCGGTGGGCAATCTCAATGGCTTCTTCAGGATTTCGACTCAGTGCTTTAAAATCGATGGCACACCGTGCACTCACCAAAGAGCGCGTGGCTAAGTTGGATAAAATCGCCATTAAGGCCTGTCCACCAGAGAGTTCTTGGATGCGATCGGTCAGCGCTTCCAGCATCGTGTTGAGCATATTGGCCCCCATGGCTTCTTTAGGGTCAACCGCCAAGTAGACAATAAGAAAGTCTCCCTTGTTTTCGACCCAAAGATCCCTCGCTCCACCTCCACGCTTGACGATAGAAGGATAGGCTTCATTAGCCAACTGAAGAAGGGTTTCCTTGTCCTCTAGGATGCGCTTGGTAGCCATTTCTACATCCTTAACATCTGACAGAGCAATCTCACCGATCATTTGGCGCTGGTGCACCTGGGTGGTGAAACCCCCCGAACGTTGAATGAGCTTGGCAGCAAAGCTGGCAGCCGCGACCACGGATGGTTCTTCTGTGACCATGGGAAGGACATAGTCACGACCATTGATCAGGAAATAAGGAGCAAGGCTAAAGGGCAAGTCAAAAGTCGACAAGACATTTTCCGTCAATTGATCTGCAATAGAGAGGGGGAGTCCCTTTTGTTCTTTTAAGATCTGTGCTTCATCCCAAGTTAAGAGGCCTTCCTTCAGTAAGGCCTCTATGCGTTCTGTGGGAGAAAGTTTTGCAAAACCTGGTAATCGTGCCATTATTTTTCTACTTTCTGGTAAGTGCGTTGGTGTTCCTTGATCTCTGTCAAAGCAAAAGTTTGATGCGTAGCAGGCTCAAACACTTGATTGCCACTAGGATCTAGATCTACTTCCTCATAAAAGAGTCGTTCGTAGTCAGCAACACTAAGAACCGTACGTTGGTCCAGTTTTTCCGTGCGTTTGTGATCTAAGAGTTGCTCAAAACCAGGAACAAGGTTGGCGCTAAAGATCTCAGAAACCGCTCCACTTCCATAGCTAAAGAGGGCGATTCGGTCCCCAGCTTTGAGTTGGGGGTCATTTTCCAGTAGTGACAGCAAGCCTAGGAAAAGAGATCCAGTGTAGATATTTCCCACGCGTTGGCTGTATAGAATCGATTGATCAAAGTTGTATTGTAATTGATCTTTTTTCTCTTCTGATAATGACTTATCCAAGATTTTTTTCAAGCCCTTGAGAGCTAATTTCGGATAAGGCAGGTGGAAGCAGACGGCTGCAAAGTCTGTCAAGGCAAGGCCAGTCCGTTTCTGGTATTCCACCCAGGTTGTTTTCAGAGAATCTAGATATTGTTGCGTCGAATAAATCCCATTCACAAAGGGAGTTGTTGCATAATTTGGACGCCAAAAATCCATGACATCGCGTGTTTGGGCGACATTGTCATCGTTAAAAGATAGAATACGAGGATTTTGGCTGATCAGCATAGCAACTGCTCCGGCACCTTGTGTTGGTTCACCAGGAGTTCCAATTCCATATTTAGCAATGTCACTGGCAATGACCAAAACCTTACTCTGAGGGAATTTTTCAACATGGAGTTTAGCATAATCCAAGGCAGCAGTCGCAGCATAACAGGCTTCTTTCATCTCAAAAGAGCGGGCAAAGGGCTGGATGTCTAGTAAACCATGTACAAAAACAGCAGCAGCCTTACTCTGGTCAATCCCAGATTCCGTCGCAAGAATCACCATATCGATCGCTTGTTTATCTTCATCTGTTAAAATGCCATCTGCTGCAGTTGCAGCCAATGTGACAATGTCTTCAGTGATCGGTGTAATACTTTGTTCTTTTAAGAGAAGACCCTTGCTTAATTTTTCAGGATCGGTATCACGAGCAGCCGCCAAATCTTCTAAACGCAAGACATAAGGGCTTGTCGCAAAACCAATCTTATCAATCCCAATTGTCATTCTTAACCTCTTTTTTATTTGATATCTACTAGTATATTTCCTTACTATTTTACCATATTTAAGGGTAAAACTCCCTTGAAAAAACTAGATCAGCAAGGAAATCATTCTTGGGACCGATTTTGCAATGTTTCAAAGAAAAAATAGAGAATCTATAAAAAAAGCCATCCTCAGATGACTTTTCAACTCTGATGATTAGCTATCTTTCTTAGGGTTGCTCATGATTCGTATGAAGAGTTCTTTACATTTATCTTTTAGAACCCTTTCGTAGAAGACGATGATAGCGATGTACACAATCAGAAAGTTCAAAGTCAGATAGAACAAGTCAAATGAATTACGGGCATAGTAAGTCGCTGATTGATAGGAGGGGAGGGCTCCTAGGATCATCCAAGGAAGATACTTGATATACTTGTTTATCATCATACAGCACCTCACATACTTTAAAGGATTTGTTTTTTCACTATTATTGTACTCCTTTAAAACAGAAATACAAGTGGTTACACTTATAAAATTTTAAAAAACCAATGCTAGTTGGCATTGGTCGTTTTTCGTTTTTGATAGCGTTGGTAAGAATGGTAGAGTTTCAAGACGACAGATCCGCTAGCCATCCCGATAGAGATAACCAAGGCCAGAATAACAACCAGACTCACGCTAGTCACTGCTTGTCGATATTGGCCGCTGACAAAGAAGGAAGTCGTTCGATAAGAAATGTATCCAGGAACCAAGGGGGCAAGAATAGCCAACATAAAGACAACGACAGGTGTCTTTAAGACGATACTTAAAATCTGACTAATGCAGGAGCCGACAATGGCTGCGATAAAAGTTGCTACTATGACATTGGTAGGCCCTTTTAGTACATAGTAAAGGAGCCAAATCCCCATGCCGAGGATACCTCCAGGAATCAGCATGGATCGCTGGACATTGAGGACGATTAAAAAGGTGATGATGGCAATCAGGCTGGCCACCGCTTGGATTAAAAATTCAGTTAGGTTCATCATTTTATTTCATAAGGACAAGGGCGACGGTTGTTCCGGCACCGAGGGCAAGAGTAATGAGGAGAGTCTCAAAGAGCTTACTCATCCCAGAGTTTAGGTGGTAATTCATGAGATCGCGGACAGCATTGGTCATGGCAATTCCAGGAACGAAGGGCATGACACAGCCAGCAATGATGAGATCGGTATTCGAAGGAAAACCACTATAGCGCGTCCAAATATGGGCTAAAAAGCCAAAGACAAAGGCAGCCGCAAAGGCTGTCGCAAAAGGAATACGAACATATTTATCAACTACTAGAGAGAAAGCAAAGGCAAAGACGGTCGCAATACCTGCTCCTATTGCATCATAAAAATTCCCGCCAAACATAATGGAGAAAAAAGGCGCACTAAGAGTTGCCGCAATGGTCAACTGGAGATTGGTATAAGGAACACGCTTGCTTTTCAATTCGCTCAAGGCCTGGTAGGCTTGGTCGATATCCATCTCTCCAGAAACCAGTTGACGAGAGATCTGATTGACATCGCAGACTTTTTCGATGTTATAATTCGTCCGTAAGATCCGTTTCATTCGCGTCACATTGGCATTCTCAATTGAAAAGAAAATAGCGACTGGCATCGCTAAAACATTGCAATCGAGGATTCCCTGTGAATGGGCGATCCGGATCATGGTATCTTCGACCCGGTGAATCTCAGAACCACTCTCAATAAGGAGGGTTCCAGCCAACATCAGGACGTCGATCACTTGGTTGATCTGTTTTGACTCTTCCATAATTTCCTTCTTACTAAATAATCTGTCTCTATTATAGCAAAAAAGGACGAGAGACAGAACTAAAATCTTGTAAGTTGAAGATTAAGGTACCAGAAAGCCTATTGATATAGGCTTTCTTTCTTGTCGTAATACGTTCTATTCTGATTTTGTTCAGTTATTTGTTCAGTTACAAACTCCCTAGAGCTGTTTCATAGAATGAAATGGCTTTTTTTGCACTCTCATTTGAGAGGTGACTGTATGTATCCATTGTCATGGATAACTTAGCGTGTCCTAGTCTATGTTGAAGTTCTTTATATGGTATTCCAGCATTTAATAACAAACTAGCGTGAGTGTGGCGAAAACCATGGAAACCAATATTAGGTACTTTAGCACGTTTAAAATGTGTTTTTAATCTTGTAAAAAGGCTACCGTTTTTAGCGTAACCATTGATAAAATCTGAAAAGACTATGGTTTCAGTTTGTCCAATTTTCCAAGCCTCTTGGGTTTGTCTACGTTTGTACTGTTTTAGCATTGTAACCGTTTTGGGGTCAATATCGATATCACGGTAACTAGATTTTGATTTAGGACTATTTACTTTTTGTTCGCGGTTTAGTGTCTTTGTAACGTGGACAACAGCGCTATCTAGATCAATATCAGACCATTCCAGCGCCAATGCTTCATTAATACGGCAACCAGTAGCAAGCAGGAACTTGTAAAGAGTGACCTCGTAAAAATAGCGGTATCTGTTACTATCCAAGTTGTCTAGATAATCTAAAAACGTTTTTAACTCAATATTATCAAAGTGTTTAATCTTTTGGCGCTTTGCTTTCTGAGTGTTACGAGGTAAAACAACATCACGCGCAGGATTGGACGGTATCGCCTGCATAGTAACACCATACTGTAAGATACGCTTATTAAGCGCGTGAATCCTATCATAGTGTAAGTAAGCCTCTGAATCCCCTTTATTGGTCTTTTCAGCAAGTTTATTGACTATATTTTGGATAAGTGGGGTAGTTAGCTTGTCGAATTTATAAGAACCAAATAGAGGTAAAATATGATTATTTAATAATTTTCTAACACTATATTCAGTATTTGGTTTTACTGTATGCTTATAGCTTTCCCACCATAATTCAGTGAGTTCTTTATAAGTTTTAATTGTCGTTTCTTTGAATCTAGTAGAACCATTTTGAATGAAGTCTATTTCAGCTTCTTTAGCTTTCAGCTTGACCTCTTTTTTAGTTCTAGCTGTAATACTAGTTTTTACATCTTTTCCCGTTACTCGGTCAATCCCTAAGTAAATGTTAGCACGGTACACAGTTGTACCGTCTTTCTTTTTGTGTTCTGTAATTTTCATGATCGAAAACCTTTCTAATTCATCAGCAGGCAAGCTATTATTAAAAAGGTTTTAGTGTGTGGTTTATATCATGCTTTAACTTACAAGAAGCTTTTTATTTTCGTTTTATATCTTCTAGAATTATGGTGTTGAACTTCGAGCGAACAAAGAGAAATCACGCGCTTCAATCTAAATTGCTCTTTTAGGGGAGCCGAAAGTGCCGATTTTGTTAGACATTGTTGCGCGTGATATGCTATAGGTCGCTTTTTAAATGCCAACATTTACTTTCGATTTGACATAAATAAGTCTTTACTTAAAAATAGGCGAAAATATCTATTTTGTAAGAATTACTTCAATTCAATTAATTTATTGTAAATTTTTTCAGTTAAGGCTTTTTGTTGGCTAGCAGTGAGGTGGTGAGAGGTACGAATTACGATAGTACCATATACGTAATGAGATCCAGGGTCTAATACTCCACCGTCAAATGCTGATAGGTAAGTATTTCTCTTTTCAGCTTCTTCTTTGGTCTTGTATACTTCAATAGCACCTCCTGCTTCAGTTCCCTTATCTACTAGATTAGCACCCTCAACAGGTTCTGTTACTTGACTATCTGCAAAATAGATAGAAGCAGTATAGCCACCTTGTTTATTTAATAAACCATTAGGGTCATTTTCTTCTGTAGCATGTTGCACTTCTTGAATTGTATCGACTTCTTTCAATCGTTCCTCAATAAAAGAATCTTTAGGGTTTGTAATCTGCGCGAGTTGCTTCACACTGTTTTGATACGCTGTTAATTTCTCAGTAATGTTTTTTTGTACGCTAGAATAATCTACAGGTTTTGCAATTTCTTTTGCTTGATCTTCAATTTTTTGTGTATCGCTTTCCATTTTTGGAGCTTTACGAATCGAGTTTTTTGCTTCTTTAACAGCAGTTTTTAAATCGTCTAAAGTCTTTGCTTCTAATGGTTCAGCTTTTTCTTTAATGATTTTTTCAGTATCAGCGATTTGTTTTTCAATTGCTTTATTATTTTCTTTAAGAGTATCTACAGATTTTTCAAAATGGCTTACAGCAGTTTGGTGAGGGGCATAAGATAAGAAATAGTATCCCGCTCCACCAGTAGCAAGAGCTAAAACAACAGCAGTAGTGATAATTCTCTTTTTCATAATGTTTCTCCTAAGTATCTTCATTTATCTGAATTAATTATCTATTAGATGATTTTTTCTTTTCAAGAGCCTTTTTCCCCTCTTTGTCTAGCGTATGAAATGCAAACAGCATAGCGCCAAAGGTAATGATCGCACCAGCAAGCAAGAACCATTCAAACAGTTCATTATTTTCAATGCCTTACCTCTTTTCTAATTCAAATGAGAGTTTTTTTTCGTTGTTGACAAATTAAACAGTAATAATTTTCGAACTTTCAAATTTTTTGTCTTTTTTTATCGAAGGATCATTGAAAAAGCTTATATAAACTTTACTGTTCTCATTTAAAGTGATTTTTTTCAATCCATCTTTTGTATTATCAAAAGTCTCTTTATAAGTTGTTATGCTTTTATTTTTAATTAAAATATTTGATTTTAATGTATCTAGTAGCTGGTTAAAAAAAGTTGTTTTCATCGAAACTGGTAAATCACCTAAGAATTGGAAAAAGTCTTCTGTTGAATATGCTTCACTTCCTTCAAGGTCAATTTTAATCCATAAGGAGAAACTATCATCATCTAATGGAAAATCATAATTCTGTGGATATAGAAAATAAGTGTTTAAAAAATAATCTTTCTCACTTTGATTAGTCTTTAATTTAATAATTATATAGTCGGATCCCTCACTCTCAGTATTTTGTTTGAATTTCATATCCCAAATATATGGAACGTAAACAAAGAAATCTTTTAATTCTACATCTAGAAAATTACATAGCTTATCAACGGTATCGAATTGTACCCCTTTACCAGTATTCTCAGCGAGAGCCATTAAAGTAGTTTTAGAGATCCCTGTGCTTTCATAAACATCAGCTATTTTTAAGCCTCTTTCGGCAATTAACACAGCAAAATTAGTTTTAATCATTTTAACTCCTCCATATTAGGTATTATAACAAACGTTGTACAAAAATACAAATAACACTAAAATATACCAAACTATTGACAAATAAACCAAAATAGTGTAATATACAAAATATAAGTGACAACACTCATATATAACAAAAGTCTAGAAAAGAGGCGATAGTATGAAAAATAACTTAAGAGTTCTTTTAGCAAAACAACGTAAAAAAGTTATAGACGTGTATAAAGCAACAGGAATTTCAAAGACTACACTTACTAGTTTGTATTATGAACGTACAAAAAATCCTGAAGCAGAAACTTTGCTAAAGATTGCTGATTATCTTGGTGTAACTATTGATGAATTATTGACACCAGAGGAGTGAGAAAGGGGGAACCAATGGAACTGGTTTATATGGACGGTAAAAAAGAGCCGTATACACTGAGTAGTATCGTGGCAGAATGCGCAGAAATTAAGCATAGACATTTGAAGGTTTTGCTGAATAAACACCGGGACGATTTTGAGAGTTTCGGAAAGGTGCAATTTAAAATTTCACCTTCAGAGAGTGGGCAAAATGTACGGGACTATATTTTGAATGAGCAACAAGCAACATTGCTTATCACTTATTTACGAAATACCGAACCCGTCAAAGAGTTCAAAAAGAACCTAGTCAAAGCATTCTTTGAAATGCGTGAGGAGCTTTCTAAGTTTCGTATGCAGAGGGCGCTAGAAAAGCCAAAAAGAAAAACACTGCATGACAGCATTGAGAACTGGAAACAGGCCCCAAAGCACGCGCACAGCACCATGAATAACTTACTACTAAAGGCAGTGACCAACAGGAACGCTAAGCAGTTAGTAGAAGAACGTGGGGGCAATAATGGTATTGATAGCTTGACCAGCGAGGAGTTGGAACAGTACCAAGCTTTTGAGGATATGGCGATAGCTATGATTAGCTTGAATATGAGCTATCAGGAAATCAAAGCTATGGCATTCAGAAATAAAAAAACACGCCTAAAAGGCGCGTGATCGCAACAAAAAAGGCTTAGCAATAACCACACCGCAGAGCCTTTCACACTATCACTAAAACGAAATTAACAAAAAAGCAGGCAAGCTATTATTAAAGAGGTTTTAGTAAAGATTTATACCTAGATTATAGCATATCTAGGACACTTTGACCATACAGAGAGCGCTAACTCTTTAAACTGGTGTCATTGAATTGTATTGTAAAGAATTGGAGTAATAAAAAATGGTAGCAACAAATGTAACACTAGAAGTTGAAGGACTATCTGGAACTACTTTATATCAACACGCTGAGCGATTGGAACGACTTCGCCAAGACTACACTCTTGAAGGTGATGAAAGCTATTCTGAATTAGAACAAAAATACAAAAGCATTCTTGAGGAAATAGAACTTTTGGTAATTACAACAAACAGCGAGGCAAGTACTTGGAGAAAAGAAACGGAGAGTCATGCTGATTTTATAACAGGCAACGTAAAGGTTTTGATGGGACTGTTAAATTTCTTTGATTATAGGGTATCTATTAAGAAACAATTTCAAAAATTAGGCCCTTTTTCAAATACCCGATATACGATATTAGAACAAGTTGTTTATAAGACAATGAAAAGTATAAATCCAAAAGTGACCTACAAAATGATAAGTGATTATGTTTTAGAATTGATAAAGCAAGACTTTGCAAAATTGGAAACCGAAGAAGATAGCGTACTTTATAAAATGGCTAAAGATAAGAAATAAGGTTAAGGCTATGACAGTAAAGGAGTTAAATAACATGAATGAACAAGGTTCAAACAGTGTCCTAAAATTATATCCTAATCCTGAAAAAATGCCAGATAAGCCATATTTTACTAAAGAGATTTTTCTAAATATGTGTTTGAGTGATGTAAAAAAATTAGCAGTAACCAGAGGCTTATTATCTTTTAATCAGATAGATCAACAGGTAATGGGTATTATCCAAAGTACTATAGATACAATCATGAAAAATCAAGAAACCATACTTTATGGGGTAATGAGTGGGCAAATAGCCTTTTTAAATAAAGCTGATAAGGGGGAAATGAATGAATCTAACCATTAATGACAAGCGAGTATTAAAATTAATAAAAGTAGGGGCTGAGAACTCAATTACAGGGGCAGAAATCAGCCTAATCACCAAAATATCAAAAAGAGCCGTACAGGATAGTATTAGCCGTCTGATCACGCGCTACGGTGTTCCTATCGTTGGTGTACGCAATGGAGCTTTTAAAGGGTATTTTATCCCAGCCAATCAGGAAGAGCTATTGGACGGTGCAAAGGCCTTCTATAACCAAGTACAAGAAGAGCAGAAGCGTCTAAACATCCTTTTAAATGCTGATTTAGAGAGCTATAAGCCATTACTGAAAGGAGATAACGAATATGTTTAGTCTCAGTAAAGAGAGCGAGCAAGAGTTAGCTCATGGCGTTTTAGACCTCGTTGAGAATTACTTAGGGGCGCGTGATACAATCAAACCACGTTTAACGGGTTTAATTTCGGCTCAGGTAGCTATGGAAGAATTGGACATAAAGTATAAAACATTACAAAAGTGGGAGAATGCAGGACTGAGACGCTACCAACCCCCGCTAGAAGATACACGGAAAGTCTATTATAAAGTGAGTGATATCTTGAATTTTTTGGGGGTTGAAAATGGTAATTTACGAGGCTAGAGGATTTCAAAATAATCTAGTTTATCCATTCGATAAGATTGAGCCATTTCAGTATATTGAACACTTTAAGCCTCTAGTAGTTCCTGAGGGTGTAAACATAGAGGAATATAAACGTACACAAGCTCCCTATTGTATCAGTGGGAAAGTAACCCCTAAGAGCAATGGGAGCTATAAGCGTAATAATACTAGCTTGTTATATCGGGATCTGATATTTCTTGACTATGACGATATTCAATGCACGTCTGAGAGCTTCATAAAAGCCGTTTCTAGAGCTTTATTTGGCTATTCCTATATCTTATACCCGACTATCAAGCACACCGCTCAAAAGCCTCGTTATCGCCTTGTAGTGAAGCCTAAGAACGTTATGAATGAAGAAACATATAAGCAGGTAGTGCAAGAGATAGCTGACAAGATAGGACTACCTTTTGATATGGCCAGTCTAACATGGTCACAACTTCAGGGTTTACCAGTTACAACAGGAAACCCAGCAGACTATCAAAAAATTGTAGTTCATGGGCTAGATTATCCTGTACCAAAATCAAACCAGAACCAAAGAATTAGCCAAGGTGTGCGATCTCAAACACCCCAGCGCTCCAGTTGCAAGCGGTCTATCACTATGAGGGTGATAGATACGCTTTTTAATGGCTTTGGAGACGAGGGAGGACGTAATATGGCTCTCACGCGCTTTGTGGGCTTACTCTTTAATAAGTGGGTTGATTGTGACCTTGAAACGGCTTATGAGCTGACTAAGATAGCTAATAGTGTTACGGCTGAACCATTACCGATTGAAGAACTAGACCGTACTTTTACCAGCATAGCACGGGCAGAATATAGAAAGCGAGGATAGAGCCATAGAAAAAGAAGAACTAAAAAGCCTTGAAAGTGAAATCAATGAAGCGCGTGACCAAGAGCGACCACCGAAAACAATGAAGGAATTAGAAAACCTTATTTTCAAGGCTGGTGAAAAATGGCGGGCAGAACATACTGAAACTAAGGTAAACGAGTCTACTGGAGACGTTAGCGAGAAAGTCGCTATGCCTCAAACCTTCACAGTTGCTAAAATACTAAGTGATATTGTCACGTTTACTTTTATCAGCAAGAGCAATATACCTGATTATAGCTTACTCTATATCTATGATTTAGACGAGGGAATATATACCGCTAGTAATGATCTATTTAATTTCTTATGTAAAACTTTTGATGTGAGAATTAAACCCAGAGAGTGGCCTCAGATTAAGCTAATGGTCAGAACACTGACAAAGATACAAAAACCCTTAGAAAGTGCTGATCTTATACCCGTGAATAACGGGATTATTAACTTAAAAACAAAGGAACTACTCCCTTTTAGTCCTAAATATGTAATTACGAGTAAGATAAGCACGGCTTATCACGCGCCTAAACAAGTCCCAACAGATAGGGAAGGAAAAACGTTTGATGATTGGCTGAACTCAATCGCGTGCAATGATAGGGAGTTAGTAACGTTATTTTGGCAGATTATTCTAGAGGCCATCAATCCCAATCATACACGGAATAAGTTTGCTATCTTCTACGGGGACGGTAACAATGGTAAGGGAACATTCCAGCGTTTTCTTATCAATCTGATAGGAGAAAGCAATATTTCAGCCCTAAAGCCTGCTCAGTTTGCTGAGAAGCACAACCTTGAAACTTTGGTAGGTAAAGTTTGCAATATTGGAGATGAAGCACCTAACGAATACTTGAAAAATCCGTCTGATCTTATGAGTATCACCAGCGGTGATACCGTTCTAGTAAATCCCAAAGGTCGCCCAGCTTTTGAAGCTACTTTTAAGCTATTCAATATCTTTTCGGGTAACTATATCCCCAATGGTGGGAATAAGACAAAAGGCTGGTATCGTAGAATTATGATCGTACCTTTTAACGCTGACTTTAACGGGGAAAAGGAAAAGCCATGGATAAAAAACGAGTTTTTAGCAAACAAGGAAGTGCTAGAATATGCTCTATACAAAGCTATCAATCAAGAGCTATTTACTCACTTTATCGAGCCCCAAGCAGTCAAAGGCTTGTTAGAAGAATACCAAGAGGATAACGACTACTTGCTTTCGTGGGTTAAGCATGAATACATGGAAAAAGGTTGGCATGAATTGGACGTAGTACCTGTTTTTATCCTGACAAGATCACTAAAGCATTATGCTGAAGATATGGGAATACCAAAACCTAACGTTTACGGGGCTGGAAAAGACACTATCAGATACTTACAACAGTTAACACCTTATCGATACAGACTTAAAAGGGCGCGTGTTAAGATTGAAGATTATGATAAATTGGATCCATTAGAGTTTGAGAGAACTAAACTATCTAAAACCAATCATGCGATAGTTAAAGATTGAAAATGTTACCTTCTTTGAATCGCCATAAACCCTTGATACATATAGGTTTTTAACGCAAAATGTTACCTTCTTGTTACCTTGTTTACGAAGAAGGTAACGCAGTTGAACCCTTGATACGACTGACTTTTTGAGAAAAATGTTACCTTGTTACCTTCTTTTTAACTCTCTATATAGGAAAAAAAGATATATTTTATATATAAGGGTAAGGACTTCAAAAGAAGGTAACATGGTAACAAAGTGGTCTAAATCCTTGTGGCAGTAGGACTGGACTATGTTACCTAGAAGGTAACAAAATCACCAAAGAAGGTAACAAATCGTAAAATAATCACATAATTTACCTTAAAATAAGAATAGGAGAAAAACAACATGACATTAAAAACAGTTTCATACTTTGAAGAACGTTACAAACGGGAGCGCGTGGCTCAACTCAAAGAGTCAGAGGATTTTGAGAGCTTGCTGAATAAGGTCACAGACTACGAGCTGGAGCTATTAGACTATGCTGATCGCTTGCTTTCTGATAAGCCTATCCCTATGGACTCTATGACCGCTTTTGGCACGTTGGAAATGCTGGACGATGAAAGTATTAGCCTACTCCAAAAGTTGGACGTAGAGGGCGAATATAAAGGCCTTGCTGATTATTCTGGTCAATAAAACACAGGAAGGGGGAGCAATCCCCTTTTGACATTCAGGCAATAGATTTGGGTTTTCTATATATAGGAGGTGTTTTGAACGAATGGAAAATATAAAATCTATTTCTATAGAGGCATTGATAAAGCCAATGAAAAATAAAAAGCTAACCCATGGTATTGGTGAGTTAGACGGGGAAAGGTTAGAGATAAACCTAGATAATTTATTTATCACTTTTGGTAAGAATCATATTGATTTAGCACGGTTGTCTGGAACTATGGGCGGTTATCGCTATTTCTTCATTTGTCCAGTTTGTGATAGGCAATGCAGAAAACTATATAAGAGGTCTTTACTTTATGCTTGTGGTATATGTCAACAGGTATATAAAGATACTCTAAACCGTAGTAAGACAGATTGCCAATACTATTGGGAGAGAGCCTTAAGAGAAGCTAGAAAAGTAGAACCAGACTGGAGCCCCAAACGTGGTGGATATATGTTTGATAGTTTCCCCGAAAGGCCAAAGTATATGAGACAAAGCAAGTATTATAGACACTATCGGAAGTTTATAAACTACGCTAGAAAAGGTGATAGTCTCTGGTTATCTGGGATAGCTAAAATTTAATAGATTGTTTTAGTAGTCTAGGTTTGAACCACGAGCGAACCAAGAGAAATGGTTGGGATAGGAGATGAAACATGAATGCAAAACAGCGATTAAATCGCTTGAAAAACTATGAGACAGACGTAGAAACGTTAAATAATGAATTGATAGCGTTAAAGTCATTAGTTCTAAAAGGACAAGTTCTTTCCCATGATCCAATAAGGACAAAGAGAGGGAACAAAACGGAAGAATTAAATGTCAGTATAATCGATAAATCGGATCAGATCTATCAAAAAATTGAGCAGTTACTAGATGAGCGAACAGAAACAGTAGAAGCGATTGAGAGGCTGGGAGATCCACTAGAGAAACTTGTATTAAGGTATTTCTATATTCATGGTTATTCAAGGGAAAGAACAGCACGAACGCTAGACCGTTCAGCAAGCACAATCAGCCGTGTTAAAAGTAGCGCAATTCGTAATTTAGAGGCTATTTTAGCCCCTGTTGTTAAATAACGGGGCTATAGTTCATTCAGAAAGAGGACGCGCCCTTTTTTGTACGAAAAATTCCCTTTTTGGAGAAACAAAAATCTATCAAAAATGATATAATTACACTGTGAAACACCATTACCTCTTCTATTTATCTTGTTGTGAAAGAAGGTTACAAATTGTTCGAGTTAAATAAAATCATAGGTATAGACGACAGTCGTAACAACATTCTAGTTACACTAACAGACGGACGTTGCGCTTTGGTTGATTTAGAGCGTAAAGGGTTTGTTGTCGAGGTTTTATTGGATTCATTTTTAAAATGGCTGAGCTTTTCGGATAACTACATTGAGGAAGATGTTGATAATGTAAAAAGTATTTTAGCCAACCCTCAAGGAGTTGGTTATGGTCCACTTGCTGAAAGCTATATATCCGACACGAAAGTGAAGCAAGAATTTGACAAAATAAAAAAAGAAATCGGCTATGAATATTAAGCACCTAGAGAAATCTGAGTGCTTTTTCTTTTCTTTTACGAATAATAAAGCAGGGGGTGATATGGTCTAATTTATATAGACATGAAAAAGCGGTCAAGATATGCTATAATTTAACTATGTGGTAGGCGGTCGAGCACCCATTGGTGCGCGGTGGCCTACCATTTTTTGATATGATATATCAAAAGCACGCGCCTTTTTTGTGTTTAAAATTCTTTTAAAGACTTTTAAAATGTGAAAAGTGTACAAAATATGATATAATTCAAGTAGGTGGTAGGCCTTCGAGTACCCATTGGTACGCGGACGCCTACCATTTTTCAAGATAAAAAAAGCACCCTTTGAGGGGTGCTAGATCTTGCCTGCTGAACTCGTTAATTAATAGATACCCTACGGGGTATTTTTTTGTTCAGTGATTTGTGGAGTTTGAATGGAAGTCTAAGGATACTAAATGAGCCTTTAAAAACCGAAAAACGCTATTAAATCAAGGGTTACAGCCTCTTAATGTACTCTAATAAATGTTTTAAGAAATAAAGAACTAAAATCTTACAATTCTAGTTTGTTTCTTGTCCTTATGAATTCTTTTTAGAGAGCTATTCGTTTAGCTTTTTCGTTAACTCGGGTGGTGATGCTGCACCGTCGTATCCTGGACGAGAAGGGTTGCTAAAAAGATCAGTGCAATCAGAATAAAGAGCCAAATAATAGCGAAAATAAATGTTAAGAACATAGGACCACCCCTTCTATTTTATTTACAGCTCTACTATAACACTTAGAGAAAGCGCTGTCAAAATCTATGCTGCGCGCTTTTAAACTCTTTCAAAATTCAGAATAGTCTTGCGATGGGGATGAAAAAAACCAGCCGTTTCCGACTGGTTTAAATGATTTGCATAACTCTTAGCTCAATGCATCATCCATAGAAAGAACTTCGTGGAAGACACGTTGTGTCAATTCAGTTTTTTGTTCTGGAGTAAGGTATTTGGTGTTGACGCAGTATCCAGAGATACGAACGATAACATCTTCACCAGACATGATCTTTTCGTAAACATCGTTCAAGTCCATAACGTTCAAGTTAACGTGTTGTCCACCGTTTTCGAAGTAACCGTCAAGGATGGTTACCAAGTTATCAACTTGTTCGTCTCGAGTTTTACCAAGAGCACGAGGTGATACTTGAGTTGTCAATGAGATACCGTCAGCTGCATAACCAAAGTCAAGGCTAGAAAGTGAGTTCAAGTTTTGCAACCATCCACCTTTCGCTTTGTTAGATGGGTTAGCACCTGGTGAGAAGAATTCCAATTTAGACAAGTTCACAGAACCATCTTCGTTGAGGTATACCCCTTTGTGGACTGGTGAGTTACCAGTTTGTTTAGAGTAAGCAACGTTAGAAGTGATGGTAAGAAGTGAAACAGTTGCTTCAGCGTTCTTGTAAAGTTTGTGGCTGCGAAGACGAGTAGTGTAAGCTTCGATCAACCATTCTGCCAATTCGTTAGAACGTGGGTCATCTTCACCCCAACGTGGGTATTCACCGATTGTTTCGTAATCGTAGATGTAGCCATCTTCGTCACGGATTGGTTTAACAGTAGCGTATTTGATTGCTGACAAAGTATCAACAGTGTTAGCGAATCCACAGATACCGAATCCCATGTTAGCGCGTTGGTGAGTTGGCAAGAAGGCCATTTGAACAGCTTCGTAGTTGTACTTATCAGTCATGTAGTGGATGATGTTCAAAGCATCTACGTAAGTGTCTGTCAACCAGTCAAGAGATTTTTCGAAGTTTGCTTTAACAGATTCGAATTCAAGAACTTCGTCACGGATTGGATCGATGTCAAATACTTTATAGTCTTTATGAACATCGTCGTAACCACCGTTCAAACCAGTAAGAAGAGCTTTAAGAACGTTAACACGAGCACCGAAGTATTGGATGTTGTGGCGTTGTTCTTCGTTTTCTGGGTCAAGTGGAGATACACAACATGAGATACAGCTCATTTCACCGTATCCGTCTTTGGCCATTGTTGTTACACCTTCGTATTGGATAGAAGAGTGTTTGTGGCTCATGTGCATACAGTAGCGACGGAAGCTATATGGCAATTTGTCAGTCCAAAGAACTGTCAAGTTTGGTTCTGGAGAGTTACCGATGTTGTCCAAAGTGTTCAAGAAACGGTAGTCCATCTTCGTAACACGGTGACGTCCGTCGTTACCCATACCAGCCATAGAAGTTGTGATGAAGGTTGGGTCACCTGAGTACAATTGGTCGTAAGCTTTTGTACGAGCAAATTTAACAGTACGCAATTTCATAACGAAATCGTCAACGAATTCTTGGATTTCTGATTCAGTAAATGTACCACGAGCCAAGTCACGTTCAGCGTAGATATCCAAAACGATTGGCACACGTCCAAGAGAAGTAGCAGCACCGTTGATCACACGGCAGACAGCCATGAAGGCGATGTTTGTCCATTGGATTGCTTCTTTTGTATTGAAGGCAGGACGACGCACATCTACACCATAAAGGTCACCCAATTTAACAACTTCTTGAAGTGCTTGGTATTGAAGGTTTACTTCTTCACGAAGACGGATTGATTCTTCATCGATTTCAGTAATAGAGTTCCAGTCGCTTGCTTTTTCAGCCATCAAGTAGTCAGCACCGTAAAGAGCCAAACGTGCATAAACCCCGATGATACGTCCACGAGAGTATGCATCTGGAAGACCAGTTACAGTGTGAGCGTGACGTGCACGACGGATGTTTGTAGTATAAGCACGGAAGATACCATCGTTTACAGTTGTAACGTATTTTGTGAAGATTTCATGAACTGCTGGATCTGGTTCGTATCCATTTTCTTTCAAAGTAGTTTCCGCCATACGGATACCACCACGAGGCATGAAGTTCAATTTGAACAATTCATCATTTTGGATACCGAAGATCAATTCGTTTTCTTTGTCGATATATCCAGCTGCGATATCAGCGATAGATGTTGGACGGTTATCGTATGGGAAACGAGTTTCTTCGTAATGAGCTTTTGTTTCTTCAACAATCTTCTTGATGTGAAGAGAACGTTCAGTTGGACCAGCTAGGAAGCTTTCATCTCCATCATAAGGTGTGTAGTTAGCTTGAACGAAGCGAGAAACGCTTGCTTTTTCTTTCCAATCTTCACCTTTGAAGCCTTCCCAGGCTTTGTCAAAAATATCTTGTGCTTCAACGACTGTTTTAACAACCATTTTTATTTTCCTCTATTGTCTTTCTAGCAACTATATCTGTTGCACTTACAATAGTAGTATACCATACAGAAACCGGTTACACAAAGACAAATTGCGAAAAATAGCAGATTCTTTTATAATACAGTTTCAATTCTTCTGTGATACTGTACTACATTTTTGAAAATGAACACGAATTTCCATCAATTTTCATGTTTTTAGGAAGGGCCGATTTTTGCAATTCTAAAATTTTCTTCTTATAATAGAAAAAAGGAGGTTGAAAAATGCTGATATTTCCATTGGTGAATGATACGAGTCGCAAGATTATTCATATTGATATGGATGCATTTTTTGCTGCCGTCGAAGAAAGAGATAACCCTAGTTTAAAGGGGAAGCCTGTTGTAATTGGCCAGGACCCTCGTCAATCAGGAGGGAGAGGTGTGGTCTCGACCTGTAACTATGAAGCAAGGAAATATGGCATTCATTCGGCTATGAGTTCCAAAGAAGCGCTGGATCTTTGTCCCCAAGCGATCTTTATCTCTGGAAATTATGAAAAATACCGAGAAGTGGGCGAGCAGGTTCGTGAGATTTTCAAGCGCTATACAGATCTCATCGAGCCCATGAGTATTGACGAAGCCTATCTAGATGTGACGGAAAATAAAATCCAGAGCAAATCAGCTGTCAAAATCGCTCGCTTGATTCAGCATGCGATCTGGGAAGAGCTGCATCTCACAGCTTCAGCAGGTGTCTCTTATAATAAGTTTTTGGCCAAGATGGCGAGTGACTATCAGAAACCCCATGGCCTAACGGTGGTCTTGCCGGAGGATGCCGAGGATTTCCTTAGCAAGATGGACATTGCCAAATTTCACGGGGTAGGAAAGAAGACAGTGGAGCGGCTGCATGAGATGGGGGTCTATACTGGCGCGGATCTTTTAGCCATTTCGGAGATGACCTTGATCGATCGATTTGGGCGCTTTGGCTATGATCTCTTTCGTAAGGCGCGAGGGATTCACAATAGCCCTGTCAAGAGCCATCGTATCCGCAAGTCGATCGGAAAAGAGCGGACCTACCGCAAGCTCCTTTATGCTGAAGATGATATTGTAGAAGAAATTGCCAATCTGTCCAGTAAGGTAGCCCAATCGCTGGAAAAACACGGCAAGCAAGGAAAGACCTTGGTTTTAAAAGTGCGCTATGGAGACTTCACCACCCTGACCAAGCGAATGACATTGACGGAGCCAACACGAGAGGCTGAGCGGATCAATCGTTCCGCTCGCCAAATTTTTCAAGAAATCGAATCGACAAATACTGGAATCCGCCTCTTGGGTGTCACCATGACCAATTTCGTGGATCATACCGAGTTGCCTTTAGTGGAAGAAAAAGAAAACGACTAGTTTGTTCACTAGTCGCCTAAGATTGATGACAAAGTCATCTTAGAAACTTTCCTTAGGTGAGTACGGACGTCAGCGAACTTCTACGAAGTTCCATGACTTAGTTTTGAACCTAAAGTTTCAAAACTCCCGAGTGCTAGAAACCATAGTGTTTCTAGCACTTTTCTCACGGCGGAAAGTTTCAGCTGTATTTGAATGAGCCTTAAAAAATATATTATTTTAATTTTTGGGGTATCAATTAGGTTGTTTGACATCAAAAAAGGCTGCAATTTCTTCTTCAGTCAGTCCGATCATAGGAGAGATGGTGTGGAGATTATCTTCAGTCAGTCGATAGACAGTCGGTTCATCAGGCTCAGCCTTCTTTACAACAGTCCCTTCCTTGCTTCGTGCGGATTCGACTGTAGCAGAAGCTGTGGCAACAGCTGGAGAAGAGTCTTTGGTTGCCTCACCTCCATCCAGGTCCTTGAAGCGCTCCACCAAGTAGGTCTTGCGCGCTGTACCTGTATTTTTAGTAGCGAAATCAAAGGCGCTGTATTCTCCTAAGAGAATCAGCTTGCTCTTTGAGCGCGTGATGGCGGTATAGATCAAATTACGCTGCAACATCCGGTGGCTTTGATTGGTAATGGGTAAAATCACCACAGGAAATTCGCTTCCTTGCGATTTGTGAATACTCATCGCATAGGCTAAGCGAATCTTGTACCATTCATTGCGCGGGTAGACGATTTCATTGCCATCAAATTGGATAGTCAATTCATCTTGCTTGGATTCTGTATATTTTCCTGGGAGAAGATCGGTAATGTAGCCGATATCTCCGTTAAAGACATTGCTTTCTGCATCATTGACCAGATGGATGACCTTGTCTCCATCGCGGTATTGGCAGTCTGGCGTGTCAAAGACGACCTGATCTTTGACAGCTGGATTGAGAAGGTCTTGCATGAGCGTATTGATATTGTCAATGCCGGCCTGGCCCTTGTACATGGGTGCCAAGACTTGGATATCTCGAGCAGGGATTTGACTACGAAGGGCAGCAGAAGTGATTTGTTCGATCATCTTAGGGATGTGTTCGCTTCCGGCTTCGAAATAAGAGCGGTCGGCTTTTCGTTCTGTGAAATCTTGAGGAAGCTTGCCCTGGCGAATATCTCCTGCTAGTGAGACAATGGTCGAGTCCTCACTCTGTCGGAAAATATGTTCCAGTTTGGTCTGAGGGATGCTCGGAATCTGCAAGAGATCAGCCAAGACCTGACCAGGGCTGACGGAAGGTAATTGGTCGGCATCTCCCACAATCAAGAGTTTCGTATCCGTTGCAATGTTGCTAAGTAATTGATTAGCCAGCCAGGTATCAACCATGGAAAATTCGTCCACAATGATAAAGTCTGCATCCAGATAGTCCTCTAAGTGGCTGGTGTCATCATCTCCTGTCATCCCCAAATGGCGGTGGATGGTGGCGCTCGGAAGTCCTGTCAGCTCATTCATGCGCCTAGCTGCCCGTCCCGTTGGAGCAGCCAAGAGGATCGGCAGGTCTTGTTTCTTGCGAAGATCCAGTTGGTGGAGTTGGGCATAGACACTGATCATCCCATTAATAACGGTAGTCTTTCCTGTCCCAGGACCCCCAGTGAGGATAAAGACCTTGTTTTGGATAGCCTGGTGAATGGCCTCTTTTTGAATGGCATCGTAGCGAATCCCCAGATCTTTTTCAACCGCCTCGATAGCCCGGTTGATTTTCTCGGCTTCAAATGAAGCTTGCTTTCCTTTTTCCAACAATCGACCAATATGGCTGCGAATGCCTTCCTCCGCAAAGAAGAGGCTGTTGTCAAAGATCTTGGTGTCCACATTTTGAACCTTGTCTTCCTCAATGAGGCGTCCTAATTCTTGGGCGACAGTGGAAGGATCCAATTCTATTGGCCGAGCTGATTCTAACAGGTCAATGGTATAGCGCAGGAGATCCTTGGCTTCGATATAGGTATTTCCAGTCTCGATAGAGTAGCTAAAGAGGCTGTGGATCAGACCCGCGCGGAAACGCTCAGGAGCGTCACTAGCAATGCCCAATTCTTCTGCCAATTGGTCCGCGATTTTAAAGCCCATGCCTTGGATATCTTCCACCAATTGGTAGGGCTGTTGCTCCACGATCTGGAGGGTTTCTTCTTTATAAAAGTCTTGGATCTGAAAGGCCAATTTATTGGGAATGCCATAGTTGGCTAGTTGGGCGAGAATGCGCTCTGTCCCGTAATTCTGACGGAGTTTTTCTACAAAAGCCAGGCGGTTTTTCTTGGAGAGGCCTGTGATTTCTTCTAATTTTTCAGGGGCCTCCAAAATTTTGTCAATGGTATCGTCCCCATAGAGGTCCACGATTTTTTGGGCTGTTTTGAGACCAATTCCTTTAAAGTGATCACTAGAAAAATATTTCACTAAGCCCTTGCTAGAGGGTTTGGCACGTTCATAGCGACTGATTTTGAGCTGCTCTCCGTATTTAGGATGATGGACCAGCTCCCCCCAGAAGGTGTAGTCTTCGCCTTCCATGATATCTGCCATGGTGCCCGTCACAATAATCTCAAAATCATTAAAGTTTTCGGCATCGGTATCGCTGATATCGAGCAAGAGGATTCGAAAAAAACTGCTAGGATTTTCAAAAATAATGCGCTCAATAGTACCAGAAAAATAATATTCCATCATTTCTTTCCTTTTTATAAAGCAAGGCTGGGACATACTTGTCTCAGCCTCAGTCTGTTAATCTATACTAATAAGTTTTGAAAGGGTAGATCGGCCATAGTCTAAAGACGGCTTGCCCTTTGATTTGTTCTTTCTTGAAAGCTCCGACCTGACGGCTATCTTTTGAAACGATCCGGTCATCTCCAAGTAGGAGGTATTCATCGTCGAGCAACTTCAAGGTAAATTTAGGATTGCCATCCTTGTCTACTGTAAAAGCTTGGGCTGTATTGGCCAATTGGCGGAAGAGTTCTCCGTTTTCTTCGAACCCTTTTCCAGTGTAGGTCGATTGCAATTTATCTTTTTTGAAACGAGCAATGTAGTCTTTCAAATAGGGCTCATTGGTCTTTTTCCCATTGATGTAGAGGGTATCGTTATCGTATTGGATGGTATCTCCAGGAAGACCGATGACCCGCTTGACAATGTCCTTGGTTTTGCCGTCGTCGTCTTTTTCATTGGCAACGACAATGTCGAAACGATCAATTGAGAGGTGGTTGACCACAAGGAGATACTCGCTATCTGCTAGGGTTGGATCCATCGAATGGCCGTCCACCTTGACCGGAGCCCAGAGGTAGATGCGAGAGGCGATAATGAGACCAACAATAATACTGAAGAGGCCCCATTCTTTAAGGAATCTCACCACTGGTGAGCTAGATGACTGTTTTGAACTTCTTTTTGACATAACTTATCTTTCTAGTAATTTCTTTGCTTTTTCTGTGTTTTTAAAATGGAGTTTGGCACAATAACCCAGAGCCTTCATCCCGTAGGTCTGAAGCAATTTAGCAGCGACTTGGTCTGACTTCGCCCCTGCTCCACTAGGGAGATTAAAGCCCAGTTCCTTGCCCAGATCTTCTAGATTTTGAAGGAAGAGATTGCGGGCGATGATGGAACTAACTGCAACCGCTAAATATTTGCTTTCTGCTTTTTCTTCCAACTCAATGGCTTGGGTGACCTGATTTTTTTCAGCTTTCACGTATTTTTGGTAGTTTTTAGCCGTCGTAAAGGCATCGATCACAATTCGTTCTGCTTGGATTCCTTTATTCAATAGAAGATAGATAGCCTGATTGTGCAGGGCCACTTTGACCGAAACAGCATTGTAGCCAGAAGCAATGACTTCATTGTACTTCTTTGGAGACAATAAGAGTGCTTGGTGCTGGATGTTTTCCTCAAGGAGAGGAGCCAATTGCTGAATTTTTCGATCATCCAAGGTCTTTGAATCCCCAACACCGAGCTTTTTTAGCCAGTCGTGCTGGTCAGGTGTGACAAAGGATGCAACGACGGTGAGTCCACCAAAATAAGAGCCGTTTCCAACCTCGTCGGTTCCGATCATGGCTAAATCTTGTCCTGCAGATGAAGTAGTAGAACCTTTAGGGTTCTCAGCATCTTGCCCGAAAAAGGCCAGGTAAGGAGTCAGGTCATTGCCCTGAAGCAAGACTTTTCCAGACTTGTAGATCGAAACGGTCGCTCCCTCTAGTCGAAAGAAATAATCCATATGAGGATTCTTGCTTTGAGAGAGAGAACGGCGATAGGTATGGACAAAATCAAGGATTTGCTCCTGTGTTGGAGTGAGTGTCATACTTTCCATAACCACTATTGTACCACAAATTCAGGGAGAGAGGGAGCAAAAAGAAAGAAAGAATCCACTGGAAAATCCCTGTGAAGAGGGGCTTTGCTACTGACAAAGCTAGCCATTTTTGATATAATACCGTGAGGTGATTTTTATGGCGAGCTTAAATAGATATAAATTTACATTTGGAAACAAAGCGCTCACTTTAACAACCAACCATGATAATTTGTTTATGGAAGAAGTCGAACGTGTTGCGAAAGAAAAATACCAAGCAATTAAGGAACAAATGCCAGAGGCAGATGATGAAACCATCGCGATCCTATTGGCAGTAAATAGTTTGTCCATGCAACTAAATCGCGAGATCGAGTTTGACGACAAAGAAAAAGAATTAGATGATTTTCGTCGCAAGGCTTTAGACGACTTAAAGGATAAATCATCCAAATAAGAGGAGATACATGTTAACTTTCTTAATCTTATTGATTTTGGCATGGAGCTTTTATATTGGCTATGCAAGAGGGATTATCCTCCAGTCCTATTATTTTCTAGTGACCTTAGTGGCCCTCTTGATTGCAGGTGGCAGCTACAAGGGACTGGCCAAGGTGTTGTCTCTATGGGTTCCTTTTTCGAGTCCCACCCAGCAATCGGTGAATTATTTTTATGCCAACCGCTACCTATTTCAATTAGATGACATCTTTTATGCAGGTTTAGCTTATGTGTTGATTTTTGCGATGATCTACCTGATTGGTCGTGTGATCGGGATCTTTATGCACTTGGTACCCCAGCCAGAAAAACTGGAGGATCGCAAGTATCAAATTGGAGCGGGGGTGATCGCCGTCGTGATAACTCTTTTGGTCATTCAAATGGGCTTGACTGTCCTCTCAACGGTTCCCATGGCTTCCATCCAAAATAGACTCAATGCAAGTGGATTGATCCGCTTTATCATCCTTCATACCCCGATCAGTTCCAGTCTGTTCCACAACTTGTGGGTGACTGCGATTATCGGAGCTTAAGGAGCAAAAATGAAGAAAGGAGTGAGACAAGTCCGATTTAAAGAAGGACGCTCACTTTTTTTGTAGGAGAAATATGAACAAAAAAATCTTAGATATTCTGGAGTTTGACAAGATCAAGCAACTCTTTGAACCCTATCTACAGACAGAACAAGGGGAGATGGAGCTAGCAGCCCTTACTCCAACTGATAAAAAAGAAAGCATCGAAACGGCCTTTATGGAGCTAGAAGATATGGAACAGATCCTCTTGGAAGAGCCTCGCTTTGCCGTGTCGACCATTCAAGATGTCCGTCCAGTGGCCAAGCGTTTGGAGATGGAGGCATCCCTCAATATCGATGAATTACTAGCGCTAAAAGCTGTTCTTCGGGTGACACATGAGCTTAAGGATTTCTACGACAACTTGGAAAATGTCCGTCTGGAAAGGCTCAATCGCCTCTTTGACAACTTGGTGGATTTACCACGCCTACAAGGTGGGCTTCAAGCTATCAACGAAGGAGGTTTTGTCGAGTCTTTTGCCAGCGAAAAATTGGCCAAAATTCGTCGTCGAATCCAGGAAAATGAACACCAGGTCAGAGAGATTCTACAAGATCTGCTGAAAAGCAAGGCCGATATGTTGGCGGATGCTGTGATTGCTAGTCGGAATGGCCGCAATGTTCTACCCGTAAAAAATACCTATCGCAACCGGATTGCAGGGGTGGTCCACGATATCTCAGCCAGCGGGAATACTGTTTATATCGAGCCTCGAGCAGTCGTCAATCTTAATGAAGAAATTGCCAACCATCGAGCAGATGAACGGTATGAAATCATTCAGATTCTGGAGGAATTGTCTGACACCCTGCGCCCTCACGCAGCAGAGATTGCTAACAACGCTTGGATTATCGGTCATTTGGACTTGATCAAGGCCAAGTATCGCTTTATGCGCGATTATAAGGCAGTGGTACCAGAGGTTAGCAGCAATCGCTCTATTCAGCTCTTGCAACTACGTCATCCCTTGATTGAAAATGCCGTCGCGAATGACCTGCATTTTACTGAGGACTTGACAGAAATTGTGATTACCGGTCCCAATACAGGTGGTAAAACCATCATGCTAAAAACGCTGGGACTAGCGCAAATTATGGCCCAGTCTGGTCTTCCCATCCTAGCGGATCAAGGTAGTCGTGTGGGCATCTTCTCACAGGTCTTTGCAGATATTGGAGATGAACAATCGATCGAGCAGAGCTTGTCGACCTTCTCCAGTCATATGACCAATATCGTATCTATCTTGAATCAAGTGGATACCGCCTCCTTGATCCTTCTGGATGAGTTGGGGGCTGGAACCGATCCTCAAGAGGGGGCGGGCCTTGCGATTGCTATCCTAGAAGACCTGCGTTTACGCGGGATTAAGACCATGGCGACAACCCACTATCCAGAGCTCAAGGCCTACGGAATTGAGACTGCAGGAGTGCAAAATGCCAGTATGGAATTTGACACAGCGAGTCTGCGTCCAACCTATCGCTTCATGCAAGGAGTTCCTGGTCGCTCCAATGCCTTTGAAATTGCCCGCCGTTTGGGCTTGTCTGAGACCATTATCCAGGATGCCATGAAGATGACCAATACGGATAATGATGTCAATCAGATTATTGAAAAATTAGAGGCGCAGACCTTAGAAAGTCGCAAGCGCTTGGATACCATTCAAGAGGTCGAACAAGAAAATCTCAAATTCAATCGCGCTCTTCGAAAACTCTATAACGAACTGACCCGAGAGAGAGAAACAGAGCTCAATAAGGCGAGAGAAGAGGCCAAGGAAATTGTGGACATGGCCCTCTCAGAGAGTGACCGTATCCTTCAAGGGCTTCACGCTAAATCCCAGTTAAAACCACATGAGATCATTGAGGCCAAGGCTCAGTTGAAAAAACTAGCGCCTGAAACCGTCGACCTTTCTAAAAACAAGGTCTTGAAAAAAGCCAAAAAGGCGCGTGCTCCTAAGGTAGGAGATGAAATCTTGGTTATCAGCTATGGCCAACGCGGAACCCTGGTCAAGCAACTCAAAGATGGTCGCTGGGAGGCGCAAGTCGGCTTGATCAAGATGACCTTGGAAGAAAAAGAATTCAACCTCATCAAGGCTGAAAAAGAAGCGGCTCAACCTAAGAAACGCCAGGTGAATGTCGTCAAACGTTCGAACACGAGTGGGCCGAGAGCGCGTCTGGACCTCCGTGGAAAACGCTATGAAGAGGCCATGCAAGAGCTAGATGGCTTTATCGATCAGGCTCTGCTCAACAACATGGCCCAAGTCGATATCATCCACGGGATCGGGACGGGAGTCATCCGTGAAGGGGTGACAAAATACCTCCGCCGCAACAAGCATGTCAAGAGTTTTGAATATGCCCCACAAAATGCAGGTGGAAGCGGCGCAACCATTGTCACGTTTAAAGGCTAAGTTAAGCCCTAGTTGTTCATCAGCTAGATCCAGATTGAAGAAAAAGTTATCTTAGAAACTTTCCTTAGGTGAGTACGGACGTCAGCGAACTTCGAAGAAGTTCCATGACTTAGTTTTGAACCTAAGGTTTCAAAACTCCCGAGTGCATGAAACAATTATGTTTCAGGCACTTTTCTCACGGCGGAAAGTTTCAGTATTTGTCTGAATGAGCCTATTAGTATGTATCAATTTTAATTATTCTATATCAGTTAAGTTGTTTTAAGTAAAAATTTTATCTACATTCTAAATCCTAGCTGTTTATCAGCTAGGGTTTTTAAAACTTTATAAAATGAAAATGATTGAAAAATATTGAAAGCGATCCGTTTTCAAATCTGATTTTCAGTAGGTTCTCCCTTTTAAAAGTGCTATAATAGAGGCAATGAATGATTTGGGAGGATACGCATGCGTAAACGTGAAAGTGCAGATTCGTGTACAACGATTCTAGTCGGAAAAAATGCTAGCTATGATGGTTCGACCATTGTAGCACGAACAGAGGATTCTCAAAATGGCGTTTTTACGCCTAAGAAATTAATCGTGGTCAAACCAGAAGATCAACCGCGTCATTACAAGTCTATTTTATCATCTTTTGAAATCGACTTGCCAGATAATCCAGTTCGCTATACGGCGGTTCCAGATGCCATTCCTAAAGACGGGATCTGGGGAGAAGCTGGGATCAATATCTATAATGTCGCCATGAGTGAGACAGAGACCATTACGACCAATAGCCGTGTGCTAGGGGCCGATCCTCTTGTAGAGAGTGGCATCGGTGAGGAAGACATGCTGACCTTGGTCTTGCCTTATGTCAAGACTGCCCGCGAAGGGGTTTTGCGTCTCGGAAAGATTTTAGAAGAGTACGGAACCTATGAATCTAACGGGATTGCGATTTCAGATGTGAATGAAATCTGGTGGTTGGAAACCATCGGAGGTCACCACTGGATGGCGCGCCGTGTTCCAGATGATGCCTATGTGACCAACCCGAACCAACTGGGAAGTGATTATTTTGAATTTGGAAATCCAGGCGAGTTTCTCTGTGACCCAGATCTTGAAAATTTTGTCACAGAGCACCATTTGATTCTGGATCAAGAAGGAAAAGGTTTTAATCCACGCTATGCCTTTGGTAGCCAAAAAGACAAGGACCGTCACTACAATACACCGCGGGCTTGGGCCATCCAGCGTTTCCTTAATCCTGAAATTGAGCAGGATCCACGGAGCTTTGAGATTCCTTGGTGTCAAAAACCCTATCGCAAGGTGACGATTGAGGATGTGAAATATGTCTTGAGCAATCACTACCAAGATACCATCTACGATCCTTATGGACCGGAAGGAGATCACGTGAGTCAGAGGACTTTCCGAACAATTGGGATCAACCGGACCAGCCAGACAGCGATTCTGCAATTGCGTCCCAATAAACCACAAGAAACGACAGGCATCCAATGGATTTCTTATGGTTCGATGCCTTACAATACAGCCGTTCCTTTCTTTACCCAAGTGGATACAACGCCAGATTACTTTGCCAATACTACGGCTAAGGTGACAACGGATTCCTTCTACTGGGCTAACCGGATTATTGCAGGACTAGCAGATCCTCACTATGCCCACCATGTTGGGGATCTAGATGATTACCAAGAATCGACAATGGCCTGGGGACATGCACGTATCAATAAAGTTGATCGTGCCCTTGCAGCAGGTGAAACCGTCGATTTTGAGGCTGAAAACCAAGCCATGAGTGATCAGATTCAAGAAGCGACGGATCAACTCTTGGACAAGATTTTGCTCGATGCTAGCAACCTCATGACCAATCACTTCTCTTTGAGTGATTAAAAACCGTACATTTGCAGAAACCTTGCAAGATATTTTCATGAATCGTTGACAAAGCATTGAAAATCGATTAAAATAGAGAAAATTACATACGACCGAATGAAGTTTGCAGGAGCGTGAGTGACTGTGAATGGACGGAACTCTGGAGAGACCAGAAATGGCACCGAAGGGGCAAGGTAGAGGATGCATCTACTCAAACTCTCAGGTAAAAGGACAGAGCGAAAAATAGGGGAAGTCCCCTATTTTAAGCAGGACCAGAGTACATGTTTGACATGTACTCTTTCTTTTTCTCATTTCTGTCGAGCGGTCGATAAAAAGGAGACAGAGAATGGATCATGTATTGCAGTTTTTTCAGCAACTCGATAATTTAGTATGGGGCGCCCCACTTTTGGTGCTCTTGGTAGGGACAGGGATCTACCTGACCCTTCGTTTGGGCTTGCTTCAGATACGCTATCTTCCAAAAGCCTTTCGCTTGATCTTTACAGAAGATGAGGGGCATGGGGATATCTCGAGCTTTGGAGCCCTTGCGACGGCCCTAGCTGCCACAGTGGGAACAGGCAATATCGTAGGGGTAGCGACAGCGATTCAGACAGGTGGTCCAGGGGCCCTCTTTTGGATGTGGATGGCGGCCTTCTTTGGAATGGCGACCAAGTATGCAGAAGGGCTCTTAGCCATTCGTTATCGGACCAAGGATGACAATGGCCACATCTCAGGTGGTCCGATGTACTACATTCTTCACGGGATGGGGGAGAAGTGGCGACCCCTAGCTATTTTCTTTGCGGTTGCAGGTGTTCTGGTGGCTCTCTTTGGGATCGGAACCATGACCCAGGTCAATTCCATTACGGGATCTCTCCAAGCGAGTTTTGGTACGGCTCCAGAAGTGGCCAGTGTAGTGATTGCTCTGGTGGTTTCGACCATCATCTTTGGTGGGATTCACTGGATTTCAAAAGTTTCTGAAAAAGTGGTTCCTTTTATGGCTGCTGCCTATATCTTTGCGACGGTTGCAATTATTGTTTTGCATCTTGATCAATTGCTTCCAGCCTTAAAATCGGTCTTTTCAGGTGCCTTCACAGGGACTGCAGCCATGGGAGGTTTTGCAGGAGCAACGGTCAAAATGGCCATCCAAAAAGGGGTGGCGCGTGGAGTTTTCTCCAATGAATCTGGTCTCGGATCTGCACCCATTGCAGCAGCGGCGGCGAAGACCAATGAACCTGTCGAGCAGGGCTTGATCTCGATGACAGGAACCTTTATTGATACCATTATCATCTGTAGTTTGACAGGACTTTCGCTCTTGGTTTCAGGTGAGTGGATGGCGAAGGGCAGCACGAGTACCTTGACCCAGGATACGTTTACAGGAGTCTTTGGCCCAGTTGGAGGCATTATCTTAACGCTGTGCTTGGTGCTGTTTGCGACAACGACCATTCTTGGATGGTCTTACTATGGAGAACGGTGTTTCGAATTCCTGTTTGGTGTCAAACATATCAATCTCTACCGGATCTTCTTTGTCTTAATGGTTGGACTAGGCGGTTTCCTAAAATTAGATCTGGTCTGGGTCATTGCGGATATCGTTAATGGGCTTATGGCTCTGCCCAACTTGATTGCCCTACTAGCTCTGTCACCTGTCATTATCAAAGAAAGCAAACGCTACTTTAAGAAATAAGAAAACCCAGATCGCGAGGTCTGGGTTTTCTAGTCTATTTGAGATAGGATCTTTTAATAGCGTTTTTCTTTTGGCCAGCTGCTCATTTCTGCGATAGCAGTGAAGAGCACATCTGTCGAAGAGTTGAGAGCTGTTTCGCAAGAGTCTTGAATGACCCCGATGATAAAGCCGACACTGACGACTTGCATGGCCAAATCATTGGTGATGCCAAAGAGGCTACAAGCAACAGGGATGAGAAGGAGAGATCCTCCCGCAACTCCGGATGCCCCGCAGGCTGAGATGGCTGCCACAACACTGAGGATAAGCGCTGTTCCAAAGTCAACCTGAATCCCTAAAGTATTGGCTGCTGCAAGGGTTAAGGTATTGATAGTTACCGCTGCACCTGCCATGTTAATGGTCGATCCAAGAGGGATAGAAACAGAGTAGGTATCTGGATTCAGCCCCAATTCTTCACAGAGACGCATGTTGACAGGGATGTTGGCTGCAGAACTTCTGGTGAAGAAGGCGGTCACCCCACTGACGCGAAGGCATTTAAAAACAAGGGGATAGGGATTTTTGCGGATCATGAAAAAGACGATCAATGGATTGATGACCAGAGCGACAAAAGCCATCGTTCCCACCAATACTACCAAGAGAATCCCGTAGTTACTAAGGGCACTGAGTCCTTGGCCAGCGATGGTCGTGAAGACCAAACCTAAGATCCCAAATGGAGCTAGGTTGATAATCCACTCGACAATTTTTGAAGTGATGTCTGCTAGGGTTTGTAGGAGGTCTTTACTATGTTCACTCGCCTCTCTCATGGCAATTCCAAACACAGTGGCCCAAGAAAGGATCCCAATGTAGTTGGCTTGCTGCAAGGCGTTGACCGGGTTGTCGACGATCTTGAGCAAGAGGTTACTAATCACTTCGCCAATCCCGTTTGGAGAGGATCCTTCAGCGGCCTTTCCAGTCAGGGTAATGGTGATGGGGAAGATGTAATTGACCAAAACAGCGACGAAGGCGGCTGCAAAGGTTCCTAGGAGATAGAGGACGATGACCTTTTTCATATTGGTCTCTGTCCCTTTTTGGTGTTGGGAGAGGGCATTTGCGACGAGCGCAAAGACCAGAAGAGGTGCGATCGCACGGAGCCCCCCAACAAAGAACTCTCCTAAGAGTCCAATGCCAGTTGCTTTCGGGAAGATAAGTGCTAGGATGACTCCAAGTACAATCCCGATTGCGATCCTTTTCATAAGGTTGGTTTTATTCCAAGTGGTAATCAATCGATGAATCATGTAGGACCTCCTTAAAAAATAATTAAGGAATATTATACGATAGTTAGGGGGGAAAAGCAATGAAATTTTTAAAAAATAGCCTTATTTCCGAATATTTGATATAATCATACTATTCTTTCTTAGAAAGGCCCGAATAAATGAGTCAAGCTTTCCAACGTTATTTCAGTAAAATAGACTGGACGAAGATTTTTGATGATCTGATATCAAAATGTATCTCTCTGATTTTTGTCTTTCTTTTATTTTTTATTGCTAAAAAGGTCATCCATAGCCTGGTTAAGCGGATATTAACCCCATCCTTTAAGTATACGGTGCAGGATGAAGCCCGTAAAAATACGATTCTCCGTTTGGTTGAGAGCCTCTTAAACTATTGTTTGTATTTCATCTTGATCTACTGGATTTTGTCGATTCTAGGTCTTCCGGTCTCTAGTCTTTTGGCTGGTGCTGGGATTGCTGGGGTGGCGATTGGGATGGGAGCCCAGGGCTTTCTTTCCGATTTGGTCAATGGTTTCTTCATCCTTTTAGAACGCCAGCTGGATGTGGGAGACAATGTTCGTCTCACGAATGGGTCTATTAATATTGCCGGCATCGTCAGCAGTGTCGGGATTCGGACGACCCAGGTGCGAGACTTTGATGGGACTCTCCACTTTGTTCCGAATCGCAACATCACCGTCGTCAGCAACCTCTCGCGTGGAGATATGCGCGTGCTGGTGGATATTCCACTAGATGCGAATACTGATCTTGACAAGATCTACCAGGTCATCGCTCAGGTCAACCAGTCTCAACAAGACAAACACCCAGAAGTGTTGACAGGTCCTACCATTTTAGGCCCACAGATTGAAAAAAATGGTCGCTACTCCTTCCGTATTGCGATGACCGCTCAAAATGGAACCCAGGTTACTGTTTACCATACTTACTATAAACTCTATCATGATGCCTTGATGGAAGCAGGAATCAACCTTCCAACAGGAAATAACGGAATCATGTAAAAAAAGCTCAGAAATATTTTTCTGAGCTTTTTTAATCGATGTTACGATCTTAAGTGGCAGTATTTGTCATCCAAATATTTAATCTGATCCCAAATCTTTCGAGCCTCAGGTGGCAAGATCAATAATTGCTTGCGCAATAGGGCGGTGATTTCGAGATCCAATGATTCGATCGGGAGGGCTATGGCTACGGAACTTTTTGCCCTTTGGATCTTGTTAATGCAGTGTTGGATGTGCTGGCAAGCAGTACAAGTCTGTGCTTGACGGCTTGCTGCAATCTCCTGACGCATATCAGAAAGCAGTTGCATCAATTCAGACTTAAGGAATTCAATGGTAGTTGACTTGTCTTGAGCAAAATAAAACATAAGCGCACCTCCTTTTGCTATAGTTTAATACTAATTTATTAAAAATGCAAGGGGGTAAAGTAAAAAAAATAAAATTTTTTTAGAAAAAGATACAGAAATAGAGATGGCTCAAATTTCTCACCACTAATGACGGTTAAGATTCCCTTCTTTAAAAATGATTTTCCTCCCTTGGAACCAATTGTCCTTAAAGAGATCAGTAGCTACAAAAAACTCCTGAAACACATTGGTTTCAGGAGTTGAGAGGCTTTGACCCGAAGGTCTCAAAGAAAAATATCGATTGATTATACAAGACCTTGTGCAATCATCGCGTTTGCGACATTTTCAAAGGCAGCGATGTTGGCACCTGCAAGGTAATCTTTACCAAGTCCGTAAATTTCTGCAGTTGTTTTAGCAGTGTTGAAGATGTTGGTCATGATGTCTTTCAAACGTCCGTCCACTTCTTCGCGTGTCCATGAAAGACGTTGGCTGTTTTGGCTCATTTCAAGAGCAGATACAGCAACCCCACCAGCATTAGCTGCTTTAGCAGGTCCGTAAAGGATACCATTTTCTTTGTATACGTTGATGGCATCGATGTTACTTGGCATGTTTGCTCCTTCAGAGACAACTTTCACACCTTGAGCGACCAAACGTTTTGCAGCATCGCCATCGATTTCATTTTGAGTTGCACATGGAAGAGCAATGTCATAGTTACCAGCATAAGTCCATACAGAACCTTCGTAGTAAGTAGCAGTTGGTTTTTCAGCAGCGTATTCAGTCAAACGTGCACGACGTTTTTCTTTCACGTCTGTAAGAAGGTCGAAGTCAATACCGTTTTCGTCGATAACGTAACCGTTTGAGTCAGATACAGAGATAACAGTTGCACCAAGTTCAGTTGCTTTTTGAAGAGCGTATTGAGCAACGTTACCAGAACCTGAGATCACGACTTTCTTACCAGCAAAGCTGTCGCCGTTGGCCTTGAGCATTTCTTCAGTGTAGTAAACCAAACCGTAACCAGTTGCTTCTGGACGGATCAAGCTACCACCGAAACCAAGAGGTTTACCAGTCAAGACACCAGCATCAAATTGGCGAAGGCGTTTGTATTGACCGTAAAGGTATCCGATTTCACGTCCACCAACCCCGATATCACCGGCTGGGACATCAAGAGAAGGACCGATGTGTTTTTGCAATTCAGTCATGAAGCTTTGGCAGAAACGCATTACTTCAGCGTCTGTTTTTCCTTTAGGATCGAAGTCAGATCCACCTTTACCACCACCGATAGGAAGACCAGTCAAGACGTTTTTGAAGATTTGTTCGAAACCGAGGAATTTCAAGATCCCTTGGTTAACAGTTGGGTGGAAACGAAGACCACCTTTGTAAGGACCTACAGCAGAGTTGAATTGAACACGGTAACCACGGTTTACTTGGATGTTTCCTTCACGGTCAACCCAAGGAACACGGAAAGAAATTACGCGTTCAGGTTCTGTAATACGAGCCAAGATGTTTTCTTCGATGTATTCAGGATGTTTTTCAAAAACAGGTTCCAAAGTGCTGAGGAACTCTTCAACAGCTTGAAGGAATTCAGCTTCGTGGCCGTTGCGAGCTTTTACAGTTTCGAAAGTGCTTTGGATATATTCTTTAGCAGTTGTCATGTTAATTCTCCTTTTTGAATGAAACGAAAACCAGCAAACCCGCTAGGGGAGTGGCTTTGAGACAGTTGACAAACAATGTCATGTTTTTTTACATGGATCATTATAGCAGACTTTTTTTGGCTTGTAAAGAAAAAAGTTGAATTTTCTGAAAATTTTATCACGACTAGGAAAGTCCGAATGTTTGGAAGAATTTTTAGCTTTGTTTGTCCGGAAGCTTCCAAGTGATGGTATAATGAAAGAAGAAAGTAGAGAGCATCCCGAACGATTCTGTTGGTGGTGTTTCAAAAAAGGAGTACAAGATGGTAACGACAAAGACGCAAATTGCTGGTTTTGAATTTGACAACTGCTTGATGAATGCGGCAGGTGTAGCCTGTATGACCACTGAGGAATTGGAAGAAGTGAAGAACTCAGCTGCGGGGACCTTTGTGACCAAGACAGCGACCTTAGAATTCCGTGCTGGTAATCCAGAGCCACGCTACCAAGATGTGCCGCTTGGTTCGATCAATTCGATGGGGCTACCTAACCAAGGGTTGGACTATTATTTGAATTACTTATTGGAGTTGCAAGAAACGGATCCTGATCGGACTTTCTTCCTATCTCTCGTCGGCATGTCTCCTGAAGAAACTCATACCATCTTGAAAAAGGTGCAAGACAGTGATTTTAAAGGCTTGACAGAGTTGAACCTATCTTGTCCCAATGTCCCTGGAAAACCTCAGATTGCCTATGATTTTGATACGACTGACCGGATCTTGTCTGAGGTCTTTGCCTATTTCACCAAACCTCTAGGGATCAAGTTGCCACCTTATTTTGATATCGTTCATTTTGATCAGGCAGCAGCGATCTTTAACAAATACCCGCTCAAGTTTGTCAACTGTGTCAATTCGATCGGAAATGGCCTCTACATTGAGGATGAATCCGTGGTGATCCGTCCGAAGAACGGCTTTGGCGGGATTGGTGGAGAATACATCAAGCCAACGGCTCTCGCCAATGTCCATGCCTTTTACCAACGTCTGAACCCAGAAATTCAGATTGTGGGGACAGGTGGTGTCTTGACTGGTCGCGATGCTTTTGAGCATATCCTTTGTGGGGCTAGTATGGTGCAAATCGGAACGACGCTGCATAAAGAAGGAGTAGGAGCATTTGAACGCATCACTGCGGAGCTCAAAGCCATCATGGAAGAAAAAGGATACCAAAGCCTGGAAGACTTCCGTGGGAAATTGCACTACATTGACTAATCTTTCGAAAAGAACTTCCTCAAGTGGAAACTTGGGGAAGTTTTTTATGAGAGTGGGACAGAAATCGGTAATTCGTTAGAATTCAATTTCGTCGTCCCACCTCCGCACAGTTGAGTAGGGCTGTAAAAGCTGATGAAATCAGCGTAGTAGAGCCCACTCAACCACTGCGTCTTGCTCGACAATCCAAAAATAATTGAGAGGCTAGGACTTTTGACCCAACCTCATTCTGTTCCTAGTTTTAGGAATTTTCCATTTTTATAGAGAGAAAAAGGTGTACAATGGAGGTGAAAAGGAAGGTGATTTCTATGGAAGAAAGGGATGTGATTCAAGAGGCAAGAACGACGATCACCCTTCTTCAAACAGCCTTTTCTAAGGGATTCACCCCTAGTCCAGATACCCTTCGATTTCGAGAAAATCTAGATCAGATGTTGAAAGGTTTACGAAAGGCTAGGCGGGTAGACAATCGTCTGTTGATTGAGTTGGAAAAGTTTTATCAGACCGCCAGTCTATTGATTGGTCTGGGTGGGCTAGCTTTGAACGAAGAGGCCTTTCAAGATTGGCGAGCTTATGATCACTGGCATTACGAGGTTGTGAAGCCTCAGTTACAGGTCTACGGACCGACGGTGGTGTTGTAGTTGATACTAGCCTGGTGCTTGTCCACAGATATTCAGAGGAGGTGTTGGTCATGGTAGTCCTTCATGATTTTCTACATCAGTTAACCTTATCGTTTTGGAACTTCTATTACTCGCTCTTTTTCTTATTTGAAAAATAAGAAGGATTGAATCCCTTTTACATATAGTAGAAGGGATTTTTGATGCAGAATCCTTGAAAATCTGAGGCTCTTGGATTATGATGGAGCTAATAGATAAGAAGCGTTCCTTGTGGGGAATGCAGGAAGCGAGGAAAAAGATGGCAGAGATTTATCTAGCAGGTGGCTGTTTTTGGGGCTTAGAGGAATATTTTTCACGGATCCCCGGTGTAGAAGAGACGACGGTGGGCTATGCCAATGGCCAGGTAGAAACAACCAATTACCAACTGATCAAGGAAACGGATCATGCAGAGACCGTTCAGGTCATCTACGATCCAGATAAAATCACCCTACGAGCGATTCTGCTCTACTATTTCCGGGTGATCGATCCCTTGTCCATTAACAAGCAGGGAAATGATCGAGGCCGCCAATATCGGACCGGTGTCTATTATACAGACGAGACAGATCGTGAGGTGATTGCCCAAGTGTTTGCGGAAGAAGAGAAGCAACTGGGCAGTAAAATAGCTGTTGAGCAAGAGCCTTTGCGCCACTACATCCTAGCTGAGGACTACCACCAAGACTACCTTAAGAAGAATCCCGGAGGCTATTGTCATATCGATGTGACGGATGCTGAGCAGCCCTTGATTGATCCAGCAGCCTATCAGAAGCCAGATCAAGAAACCCTAAAGGCGAAACTGACAGCAGAGCAGTATCAAGTCACCCAAGAAAGTGCGACGGAACGTCCGTTCCACAATGCCTATGATCAGACCTTTGAAGAGGGCATCTATGTGGATATTACGACTGGTGAGCCTCTCTTCTTTGCCAAGGATAAGTTTGCGTCTGGCTGTGGCTGGCCAAGTTTCTCTCGTCCCATTGCCAAAGATGTTGTCCAATATTACCAGGACCATAGCCACGGGATGGAGCGGATCGAAGTTCGTTCCCGCTCAGGCAATGCCCATCTAGGTCATGTCTTTACCGATGGACCCAAAGACCAAGGTGGCCTTCGCTATTGTATCAATTCGGCCTCTCTGCGCTTTATTCCAAAAGAGGAAATGGAGCAAGAAGGTTATGGTTATTTGTTAAAGGCTTTGAAATAAGAGGGCCTTTCTAGTAGATCGAAAAACGGAGTTTATGATGAAAAATAGAAATTTGTGGTTAACAATTTTTTCACTTTCGGCTATGGTAACTCTGATTGGATTAGGATTTACTGCCTATAATCATTTTGTATTCCATCAACCTTTTATGAATCGGACGACAAAAGGGTTGCTTTCGGCCTTTTTCCTAAGTCTTGTCATGGTTGCGATTAGCTTGTCCAAATCAAACGATAAGAAGTGATGATCGATCATTTACATGAATTAATCAACTGTGCAGGAGCAGGACGATGAAGCGGTTCTAAACAATGGCGCTTCTGTCCTGCTCTCTTTTTTCTCTTCTTAAAAATTGTGATACAATGAAGAGAAAGTATTTCAATGACAGCTCAATCTGTTGGCGGATCATTGGAGAAATTAGATACGAAGAAGAGGTAGGAATGTTAGAGAAGTGGGAGAGTGTGAAAGGAACCATCAAAACGATGGGAAAAGAGCTATCGGCAGCCTTTGATTGGGCTTTTGATCGTCTCTTTTCAAGGATTCAGCTGACCAATGAACAGTTTGTCTATGTGCTCTTGTCTGTTGTTTTCATCGTGGCCAATGCTATCTTGTGGGTGCAAAAATTCCAAGGCTTTCCGATCACCGCAACCGAACGGCCAGAGGTTGTGTACAAGGCAAAAACACCGGCTGATCAGATTCCTCATACAGCGCGGATCATGGCTAATGGAGACCAGCTCTACCATGATTTGCTTTATATGAGCGCGCAAAAAGAAGATGGAAGCTATGATTTTCATGAAAATTATGAGTATGTCAAACCCTGGCTACAAAAAGCGGATCTAGCCTTGGGCGATTTTGAGGGAACCATTAACCCCAATTATTATTTGTCAGGATATCCTCTTTTTAATGCGCCGAGCGAAGTCGTACCAGCCATCAAGGATGCTGGTTATGATGTCATGGATTTGGGACATAACCATATCTTGGATTCAGGTCTAGAAGGGGTCTATTCGACAGCCAAGGCCTTTGAAGATGCAGGCATCACACCTGTCGGTGTCTACACGCATGAAAAGAGAGGCCAGGCCCCCTTGGTGATCAAGGAAGTGAATGGCATCAAGATTGCTATTCTAGCTTATGCTTACGGCTTTAATGGGATGGAAACGACGCTCACTCCAGAAGAGCAGGCGGATGTCTTGTCTGATCTGGATGAAGAGCGGATGAAGGCGGAGATCCAAAAGGCAGAGCAAGAGGCAGATATTACTATTGTCATGCCTCAGATGGGAATCGAGTACCAGTTGGAGCCGACAGAAGAGCAAAAAGAACTCTACCACAAGATGGTTTCTTGGGGAGCTGATATCGTCTTTGGCGGTCATCCCCATGTTGTAGAGCCTGCTGAAGTGGTCAATAAAGATGGTCAAAACAAGCTCATCATCTACTCGATGGGGAATTTCCTTTCCAATCAGCGTCTGGAAACGATGGGGGACGTAGAGACTGCCCAATGGACAGAGCGAGGGGTCTTGATGGATGTGACCATCGAAAAGGTTGGTCGCAAGACACGGATTAAGACGGCTACTGCTCATCCAACCTGGGTTAGTCGGACTCCGAAGGGAACCTATTCTCCTGAAGGCTATGACTTGTACAAGTACCAGACCTATATTTTGGAAGATTTTATCCAGGGTGGCAAATACCGCGACAAGCTGGATGAGGAGACCAAGGAGAGAGTGGACACGGCCTACCGAGAAATGAAGGAACATGTTCACTTGGACTGGCCTCAGAGTGGAAAGGAATAGAGCATGGAAGGAAATGTGAACTGGCTCCCGCTTGGGATCCTAGGTTTGATAGTGGTGATTTGGGCAACCAAATTTCTTACGGCTATCCGCCTCAAGCAAAAGCTGAAGAAGGCTTGGGATGGAGCGCCTTTCTTTCGCAAGAAAGACACAGAAGAAAGTTTGATAGATAGTCTGGCTTATCCAGCTAAGGGAAAGACGATCGATAGCCAAGTGGATGATCAGACCTGGCATGATTTGGCTTTGGATGCGGTCTTTGATCAGCTCAACTATACCCAATCGAGCCTTGGAGCAGAGGCTCTCTATCAAAAGATGCGCCTGCTGGAATTCCAGCCTCAGGATCAGCTCCATGACTTAGAAGCCTTCTTTGAAGAGCATCCTGATTTGCGCCTCAAGGTCCAGGTCATTTTCAACCAACTGGGCAAGAAAAACCACAACATGGCGCGGAGCATTGTCGCAAATCCCGGCAAGCATTATGCAGGTTTACCCCTCTATCTAGCCTTGGCCTGTCTTCCCATTGTCTGCCTCTTTGCCATTCCCTTTGAACCAGTTGGGGCGATCACCCTCTTGATTATCAGTGTGGTCTTTAATATCGTCTTTTCGAGTTTGCGCAATTGGTCCAACAAAATCCGTCTGGACAATGTTAGCTATCTGGTCCGCATCTTTGCTTCGGCAGAACGCTTGAGCCATCTAGCCTTGCCACAACAAGAAGAATTGAAGCAAGCGGTCAAACCCTTTAAGAAAACGCGGATCCTTGCCAGTGTCTTGCAGAGTCCAACGGGGACTTCGGAAATGGAAATTATTCTCCTCTACCTCAACGTCCTCTTTTTACTCCCGCAGATCGCTCAGGTTTATATTTACAATCAGGTGAAGGCTCATCAAAAAGAGGCCCAGAAGCTTCTGGATCTGCTAGGGGAGATGGAAGTCGCTATTAGCCTCTTGCGCCACAAGCGGGATCTTGAAGTGGTCTGTCAGCCGGTCTTTACAGAGACGGGTGGGATTGAAGGTGAGACGCTCTATCATCCTTTGCTGTCCAATCCGATTGCGAATGATGTGCATTTTCAAAAAAATATGGTCATCAGTGGGGACAATGCTTCTGGGAAATCGACCTATTTGAAAACTGTCGCCATCAACGCCATTCTGGCTCAAGGATTAGGCTTTGCCTATGGAGAAAGATTGGCCCTTCCTTACGGTCATGTCCTAACGGCTATGGATGTGAGCGATGATATTGAAGTTGGAGATAGCTACTTCATCACCGAAAGTAAAGCTATTTTGCGCATGATTCAGCATCTGAAAGAGCCAGGTTTTCACTACTTCTTTATTGACGAGCTCTTTAAGGGGACCAATACCATCGAGCGGATCGGATCAGGCCTTGGAATTGTCCGCTGGTTAGCTGCTCAAAACTGCCTCTACATGATTTCCAGTCATGATATTGAGCTGGTCGCAGCTTCTGGTGAGGTCAATGATAATTACCATTTTGACAGTCGCTATGTGGATGGCAAGATCGTCTTTGACTACCAGATTAAGCCAGGGTCAGCTGTGACTAAGAATGCGGTAAATACGCTAGAAAGTCTGCATTATCCAGAGGAGATTACGCAAACAGCCAAGGACTTGATTGACCAGTATGAAGAGACGGGACACTGGTCTTTGAAAGAAATTGAAAAAGAATGAAAATGGACGAAGGAGTTTGTAAATGATCGGTTTAGGGACCTTCTATAATGCTTTAGGGGTCGTATTTGGTGGGCTTTTAGGATTGCTCATCGGTCAACGTTTATCAGAAGATTTTCATGAGACCCTTCTGAAAGTGACGGGTGTTGCTGTTTTTGTCTTGGGCATCGCAGGGACCTTGGAAAAGATGCTGGTGGTGCATGGAAGTCATGTGGAAAGTCACGGCAGTATGATGTTGATTCTGAGTCTAGTGATCGGGACCGTTATCGGGGAACTCTTGAAGATTGAGGAGGGCTTTGAGCGTCTGGGAACCTGGCTAAAGGAAAAGACGGGCAATCAAGGCGATACCAGCTTTGTTGATGCCTTTATGACCACGGCCTTGACCATTTGTATCGGGGCTATGGCGGTGGTCGGAGCTGTCCAGGATGGCCTGACAGGCGACACCTCGACCTTGTTGGCCAAGGCTATTCTGGATATGGTTATCGTTCTGGTCTTGACCGTTTCAAAAGGAAAAGGCGCAATCTTTGCGGTGGTTCCACTTGTGATCCTTCAAGGTTTGATCACGCTGTTGGCCCATTTGATCGCACCGATCATGACTCCACAAGCCCTTTCGAATCTGTCCCTAGTTGGCTCCAGCCTCATTCTCTGTGTAGGGATCAATCTCATCTGGGGCAAACGAATCAAGGTCGCCAATCTCCTTCCGGCAGTGCTGATTGCCATTATTTGGGCCTTTGTTGGCTGAAAAATAGAAGCTAAGCAGTAGCTTCAGATTTAAGACAAAGTCATATTAAAAACTTTCCTTAGGTGAGTACGGACGTCAGCGAACTTCTACGAAGTTCCATGACTAATTATTGAGCCTAGGGTCTCAATAATTCCGAGTGCCTGAAACGTTGTTGTTTCAGGCACTTTTCTCACAACGGAAAGTTTCTAAGATAATTTTGTATCCAATCTGAATTATTTTCCTTTTCTTTTGCAAATACGGGAATTCATTTATGGAAAATCCGATTTTTGGTATGATAGTCGTAATTTCGAATAGGGAGGTTGGAGTCGCCATGAGTGATTTGAATCAGACAGTTAAATTTATTAAAGAAATCGAGAAATTAAAGTCGGTAACAAGGTTTAATAGAACCCTTGATGGACGGTTTGAAAATAGCGCTGAGCATTCCTGGCAGGGTGCGATAGCTGCGATGGTTCTTCAAGATTATTATCCTGAAAAATTGAATATGGAAAAGGTGATTTCTATGTTACTGATCCATGATTTAGGTGAGATTTATGCTGGAGATACTTGGGTGTTTGATGATGAAAAAAAGCTTCATGCTCATGATAGAGAGCTAGCATCTATAGAAAAAACAATGAGCCTCCTTCCAGAAGAAACATATTTGAATATGAAAAATTCTTGGTTGGAGTTTGAAAAAGGGCAGAGTCCTGAGGCAAGATATGCAAGAGTGATTGACGCATTGGTACCACTGATCAATCACTTGGAAGTATCAGAAGTCGATTATAATCCCGATCATATCCGTTCAGAGATGGTATTAGAAAAGAAAAAGTTCATAAAAAGTGAATCGGAAGAATTATGGAAACTGACAGAAGAGTTAATTCAGGAAAGTGTAGAAAAGGGCTTATATTTATAAGAAGATTCCTTGTCCTTTAGTAGGAACCTTCAGCCCAAGAGGTAGACACCTGTTTTCACGGGTGGTTTTGACTGGCTTGATCTGTGGTATAATGGAACCAGATAATTTACACCCTTTGAAAGGGAAAAGGTTAGATTGTATGATTAAGTTGATTGCAACAGATATGGATGGAACCTTATTAGATGAGCGAGGAGAGGTGGATCTTCCGCGTCTGGAAAGGCTTTTGGACCACTTGGATCAAAAAGGGATTCGCTTTGTCATTGCGACAGGAAATGAAATCCATCGCATGCGCCAGCTCTTGGGTCCTTTGGTCAAACGGGTGACTCTGGTCGTAGCCAATGGAGCTCGGATTTTTGAGGATGATCAGATGATTCTAGGAAAATTCTGGGATCGAGAACTTGTAGAGGCGGTTCTTGATTATTTTAAGGGGCGAGAAATTTCAGACCAGCTGGTTGTCTCAGCTGTCAATGGTGGCTTTGTCAAGGAAGGCACGGTCTTTACAGAAGTTGAGAAATTCATGCAGCCGGAAGTGATTGAAGCCTTGTACAAGCGGATGAAGTTTGTTCCGGAATTGACAGCAGATCTATTTGATCAGGTGCTTAAAATGAGCTTGGTGGTTGGCTTGGATCGTCTCGATCAAGTGAGCCAAGAAGTCCAGCGGGCTTTTGGAGATCAGCTGATGGCGGTTTCGAGCGGTTTTGGCAGCATGGATCTCTTACAAGCAGGCATTCACAAGGCTTGGGGTCTGGCTCAATTAATGGAGATGTGGCAGCTTGATGCCAGCCAGGTCATGGCCTTTGGGGATAGCGGAAACGACATCGAAATGCTTGAAATGGCGGGTCACTCCTATGCTGTGGCTAATGCAGAAGAAGCTGTCAAAGCTGTCGCCAATCATCTAGCGCCTAGCCATCAAGAAGGCGGTGTCTACCAGGTGATCGAAGAGTATCTAGGATTGACCCCCTGGGAACAAGTGAAGGGAGAGAAATAGATGGCGGTACAACTGTTAGAAGACTGGCTCTTAAAGGAGCAGGAGAAGATCGTAACAACCTATCGGGAGCTCAATCAAGCCCCTCTGAAGGAGCCTGGTTTGATCTTTATCGGAGACTCTATCGTGGAGTATTTCCCCATTCATGAACTATTACAAAGTCCCAAACACATGGTCAATCGAGGAGTGCGAGGCTATAAGACGGATCTCCTTCGTGAGCATCTAGACGCCCATGTCTTTGGAACGGCGGTGGATCAGATCTTTCTCTTGATCGGGACCAATGATATCGGAAAAGAAATTCCTCAAAAGGAAACCTTGGACAATCTAGAAGCGGTCTTACAAGCGATCATGCGGGACTTTCCGCTGACCCACATCAACCTGATCTCGGTTCTACCGGTGAGTCAAGAAGAGCGCTACAAGCAAAAGGTCTATGTGCGGACCAATGAAAAAATTCAAGCCCTCAATCAAGCCTATCAAGAATTGGCCCAGGCCTACCACCAGGTCAGCTATGTCGATGTGTATTCGTCTTTATTGGATGAAAAGGGGCAGTTGGCAGAAGCCTATACGACTGATGGCCTCCATTTAAGTGTAGCAGGTTACCGCATCCTAGCCCAAGCTCTGCAGGAGACATTATAGAGACAAAAATAGGAGCGAAAAAAGCCCAACCAGACAAATCTTCAAAGGAAGATTTGTTTTTTTAAAAACTTTTGGTTGACAAATGTAAATCTTAGGTGTAAAATAGCATCATAAGATTTACAAATGTAGATTCAGAAAGGAGAAGCCATGCAAATTTCCAATGCGGAATGGCGCGTCATGAAGATTATCTGGATGGAAGGCAAGCAGACCAGCACGGATTTGATCGCCGTCTTGTCCGAGCGCTTTGACTGGTCGAAGTCGACCATCAAGACCCTCTTGACGCGCTTGGTGGAGAAAGGCTGTCTGACCAGAGAAAAATCTGGCAAAGCCTTTGTCTACTCGGCTTTGTTGAAGCAGGACCAAAGTTTAGACTTGGTGGTTGAGGATGTGAAGGACAAGGTTTGTTCAAAAAGGATTGTCCAGGTGCTTGAAAACTTGATTCAGGCGAGTGACTTTACGCTAGCAGATCTTAATCAGCTGCAGCGGGTCCTTGAAGAAAAGAAAGCAGAGGCTGTTGAAACAGTACCTTGCAATTGTATGTAGTAGGAAGAAGGAAATTCTATGTTTGGATTTGTGATTAGTATTGTTTGTTTACTTGTGGTTGTCTTTATTGCTTGGTGGTTCTTTGCAGAGCATGAAAAGGTAAGCGGCCACGCTCGTCAGAAATCAGGTTATCAAGAAATTGAAGTCGAAGTCATGGGGGGCTATTCGCCTGAAACCATTGTCCTGAAAAAGAATGTTCCTGCCCGGATTATCTTTAATCGCAAGGATCCATCTTCATGTCTGGCTCAAGTGATCTTTCCAGATTTTGGCGTTCATGAAGATTTGCCTTTAGGTGAAAAACATGTCATTGAAATTACGCCAGAAAAAGCGGGCGAATATGGGTTTTCATGTGGAATGAACATGATGCATGGTCAAATGATTGTGGAATAAAGGAGTAGGTATGGTAGAAAAACAAAAAGCAGTTGTGGAAAACGGAGTGCAAAAGATCCGTATTACAGCAGAAAAGGGCTATAGTCCCAAAGAATTTCAACTTCAAAAAGGGATCCCTGCTGAAATCACCTTCCATCGGGTCAATCCTTCCGGCTGTTACAAGGAAATTTTGTTTGAAGATCAGGGGATTTTAGAGCCTTTGGAAGTCGGTGTGGATAAAGTGATATCCTTTACCCCGACAGAAACAGGGGACCTTGAGTTTTCATGTGGAATGAAGATGCAAAAGGGTTCCTACACGGTTGTGGAAAAACGCCGTCGTGTCTTAAGTTTACGGGATCGCTTTTGGATTACTAGTATCTTTACCCTTCCTTTATTAATCTTGATGATCGGGATGTGGGCAGGACTTGTCTCCCATCCAGTCAATCGCTGGGGAAACTTTCTAGCGACAACGCCGATCATGTTGGTAGCAGGAGTTCCTTTTATCAAGAGTGCCTGGGCCTCATTTAAGAAGCACCATTCCAATATGGATACCTTGGTAGCACTTGGAACCCTGGTAGCCTATGTCTATAGTGTATTTGCCCTTTTTACTGGTCAGCCAGTATACTTTGAGGCTGCGGGTTTTATCATCTTCTTTATCCTCTTAGGGCAAATCTTTGAAGAACGGATGCGTAACAATGCCTCCGAGGCTGTGGAAAAATTGTTGGATTTGCAGGCAAAAACGGCTCAAGTTCTTCGTGATGGGAACTATGTCGAGGTGGCGGCGGAAGATATCCACATTGGTGATTTGATTCGGGTCCGTCCTGGGGAAAAGATCGCGGTTGATGGGACGATTGTAGAAGGAAGTACGACCATTGATGAGTCGATGGTGACAGGTGAAAGCTTGCCTGTGGAAAAATCAGTTGGTGATGCAGTTATCGGCTCCACTATCAACAGCAATGGGACCATTCTCTTTAAGGCTGAAAAAGTCGGTAGTGAGACCCTCTTATCTCAAATTGTGGACTTTGTCAAAATGGCCCAATCCAGTCGTGCTCCTATTCAAGATTTGACGGATAAGATTTCAGGTATCTTTGTTCCAGTGGTGACGATTTTGGCCATTGCGACTTTCTGGGTTTGGTCCGTGCTTCTGGGCGCGTCGCTCCAAGAGGCCATGCTCTATGCAGTCTCTGTCCTCATTATTGCCTGTCCTTGTGCCCTTGGTTTGGCAACGCCGACTGCCCTGATGGTCGGAACCGGCCGTAGTGCCAAGATGGGGGTTCTGATTAAAAATGGAACCGTTCTTCAAGAAGTGCAAAAGATTCAAACCGTTGTGTTTGATAAGACAGGGACTATTACCATTGGCCAACCACTTGTAACCGATGTTGTAGGAGATGAAGCGCGTGTCTTGACACTGGCTGCTAGTCTTGAAACTTTTTCAGAACATCCCCTAGCGCAAGCGGTCTTATCACGAGCAGAAGAAAAAGGTTTGGTGCTAACCCCTGTGGAAAACTTCCAAGCGATTGAAGGAAAAGGGGTCCAAGGTCAGATCGACCAGCAGTTGGTGACCTTGGGAAATGGCAAACTTCATGACGGGACATTGATGGATCCGGAGCTTGAAAAACGGATGGTAGAGTTGCAAGAGCAGGCCAAAACAGTGATCAGTTTGTCTGTGGATGGGCAAGTGATTGGCTTGATTGCCATTCAAGATGCTCCGAAGGCCAGCTCAAAAGAAGCGATCAAAAAGCTCAAAGAACGGGGCTTGAAAACGGTCATGTTAACAGGGGATAATGAACGGGTGGCCCAAGCTATTGCTAAGCAAGTGGGCATTGATACCGTGATCGCTGATGTGCTCCCTCAAGAAAAAGCTAGCGCCATCCAAAAACTGCAAGAAAGCAGTAAGGTAGCCTTTGTGGGAGATGGGATCAATGATGCTCCAGCTCTTTCGATCGCCGATGTCGGAATTGCTATGGGATCTGGAACGGATATTGCGATCGAGTCCGGTGGCATCGTGCTCACGCAAAATGATTTGCTTGGCGTTGTGCGCGCCTTTGACATGAGTCAAAAGACCTTCCGTCGGATCTTACTCAATCTCTTCTGGGCCTCTATCTACAATATCCTTGGGATTCCAATTGCTGCTGGAGTCTTTGTAGGACTGGGATTGACCCTCAATCCAGAACTAGCAGGTCTTGCTATGGCCCTTAGTTCTGTGTCTGTTTTGACTAGCTCACTGCTTCTCAATGTTGCGAAAATTGATTAAATGAAACAAAAAGAAAGTGGGACAGAAATCGGTAATTCGTTAGAATTCGATTTCGTCGTCCCACCTCCGCACAGTTGAGTAGGGCTGTAAAAGCTAATGAAATTAGCGTAGTAGAGCCCACTCAACCACTACGCCTTGCTCGACAATCCAAAAACAATTAAGAGGTTAGGACTTTTGTCCCAGCCTCTTTTTGTTCGATTTCCTACAGCTACAAGTATTAGAGGTGCATGCAAATTATAATAAAATATCCTATTCTACTATAGTTTGTGAATTTTTCTCAAAATCAGCATCTGTTATGTAATAGGGATTGAGCATCTCTGAGCAAATTCTTATACATGTGATAGGCTTTGTGATAAATTAATACTGTAATCGTTTTGTAAATCGTTTTCATGAGAAATGTCAGAAAAAACTCATTTTCAAAACGAAATCTGATCGCAAAGATGAAGTAGAAGCGCTATGCTGCATTTTTAAAGGATCAAAATAGATTTAAAGGAGAGTTAGAATGACTCAAGGGAAAATTACTGCATCTGCAGCAATGCTCAACGTATTGAAAACATGGGGCGTAGATACCATCTACGGGATCCCATCAGGAACACTTAGCTCATTGATGGACGCTTTGGCTGAAGACAAAGATATCCGTTTCTTGCAAGTTCGCCACGAAGAAACTGGTGCTCTTGCAGCGGTTATGCAAGCTAAATTTGGCGGATCTATCGGGGTTGCAGTTGGTTCAGGTGGACCTGGTGCGACTCACTTGATTAACGGTGTTTACGATGCAGCGATGGATAACACTCCATTCCTTGCTATCCTTGGATCACGTCCAGTTAACGAACTCAACATGGATGCCTTCCAAGAATTGAACCAAAACCCAATGTACAACGGTATCGCTGTTTACAACAAACGTGTAGCTTACGCAGAACAATTGCCAAAAGTCATTGACGAAGCTTGTCGTGCTGCCGTTTCTAAAAAAGGTCCAGCTGTCGTTGAAATTCCAGTAAACTTTGGTTTCCAAGAAATCGACGAAAACTCATACTACGGTTCAGGTTCATACGAGCGTTCATTCATCGCTCCTGCTTTGAACGAAGTTGAAATCGACAAAGCGGTTGAAATCTTGAACAATGCTGAACGCCCAGTGATCTACGCTGGTTTCGGTGGAGTTGGTGCGGGTGATGTGATCACTGAATTGTCTCGTAAAATTAAAGCACCAATCATTACAACTGGTAAAAACTTCGAGGCCTTCGAATGGAACTACGAAGGTTTGACAGGTTCTGCATACCGTGTTGGTTGGAAACCAGCCAACGAAGTGGTCTTTGAAGCAGACACTGTTCTTTTCCTTGGTTCAAACTTCCCATTTGCTGAAGTTTACGAAGCATTCAAGAACACTGAAAAATTCATCCAAGTGGATATTGACCCTTACAAACTTGGTAAACGTCACGCCCTTGACGCTTCAATCCTTGGTGACGCAGGTCAAGCAGCGAAAGCAATCCTTGACAAAGTGAACCCAGTTGAGTCTACTCCATGGTGGCGTGCAAACGTTAAGAACAACCAAAACTGGCGTGATTACATGAACAAACTCGAAGGTAAAACTGAGGGTGAATTGCAATTGTATCAAGTTTACAATGCTATTAACAAATACGCTGACGAAGATGCTATCTACTCAATCGACGTCGGTGACACTACTCAAACATCTACTCGTCACCTTCACATGACACCTAAGAACATGTGGCGTACATCTCCACTCTTTGCGACAATGGGTATCGCCCTTCCTGGTGGTATCGCTGCTAAGAAAGACAATCCAGATCGCCAAGTATGGAACATCATGGGTGACGGTGCATTCAACATGTGCTACCCAGACGTTATCACAAACGTTCAATACGATCTTCCAGTTATCAACGTTGTCTTCTCAAATGGTAAATATGCCTTCATCAAGGACAAATACGAAGACACAAACAAACACTTGTTTGGTTGTGACTTCCCTAATGCTGACTATGCGAAAATCGCTGAAGCGCAAGGTGCTGTAGGATTTACAGTTGACCGTATCGAAGACATCGATGCAGTTGTTGCAGAAGCTGTTAAATTGAACAAAGAAGGTAAAACTGTTGTGATCGATGCCCGCATTACACAACACCGTCCACTTCCAGTAGAAGTACTTGAGTTGGATCCAAAACAACACTCAGAAGAAGCGATTAAAGCCTTCAAGGAAAAATACGAAGCTGAAGAGCTTGTACCATTCCGCCTCTTCTTGGAAGAAGAAGGTTTGCAATCACGCGCAATTAAATAATTCTTCTCGTCGAAAATCAAAAGTAAACAGTGTAGATTTTATGCTTTGATTTTCATAGAGTAAAACCTATTAAGAAAAAAGATCGGATTCATCCGGTCTTTTTATGGAGATAGTAAATGAATTTAAATCAAATAGATATTATCGTGTCAGATGTTCCCCAAGTCTGTGCTGACTTGGAGCATATCTTGGATAAAAAGGCAGATTATGCTGATGATAGTTTTGCTCAGTTCACGATTGGCAGTCATTGTCTCATGTTGTCCCAAAATCATTTGATTCCTTTGGAAGATTTTCAGTCAGGAATCATTCTTCATATCGAGGTTGAGGATCTAAATCAGAATTACCAACGTTTAAAAGAGATCGGTGTCGAGATTTTACACGGTCCTTGTGAAACGGATTGGGGAACAAAGTCCTTATTAGTTAAAGGTCCTGCTGGTCTAGTGATTGATTTTTATCGAATGAACTAGGATGCTTAGTCATTTGACGTTAACCATAATTATTCTTAATATGAGAATATGAACTATTAAAAGATCGGAGCCATTTATTGGTCCGATCTTTTTTGAGTGGTGTCTTTTTGTTGATTCTAAAATATGTCTGTTGCTTAAGAGTGTTGATAGCAGTGACTGTTTAAAGGAGAGAAAATTGGAGGTGGTCAAGACTTCCTTCTCATTTCAGAGGGTTTCATCCCATACATCAAGGCAAATTGTTTGTAAAAATAGGTTTTATTACTGAAGCCGACGGTTTGGCAGATCGTTTCAATAGAAAAATCTGTTGATTGAATCAATAATTTTGCAGACATTAACCTCTTCTGATGCACCAGCTCGGTAAAGGTTTGACCACTTTTTTCTTTGACGAGATTACTTAAATAGTTTTTGTTAAATTTTAATTGATCGGCAGCTTTTGCCAAGGTAAGACCCCTATAGTCTCTATCAATTAATTCAAGGACTTGCAGAAAAGGATCTTGTCGGGTTTGAAGGAGCTTTTTCTGTGCAGTTGGCAAGGAACGAGCCAATTCATAGAGTAAAATACTTAAAGAGTGTTTGAGAATTTCTTGGGAGAAATCCTTCTGGAAAAAATACTCTTCTATCATCCGGTGGAGCAGTTGGGGGACTTTTGGAATCTCTTCGGAGCGAAGAATAATAAAATTTTGACTGATTTCTAGATGGCTATGGCGACTAAGGAGTAGGTGATACAAGAGACTATTATTTCCTTGTATTTCTTCCAAACTTTGTAAGGAAATATTGTTATCTTTAAAGAGTAGATTGATCACAATATCCTCTTCTTCCAAGCACTCAATTTGATGTTTACTCCCCACATCCATCAGGAGGATGTCTCCTTGATTAAGCATGTAAGTCTGACCATTAATGATTTGTTGACAATGTCCGCTATAGATATAATTGAGCTCTAAAAATTGGTGGGAATGAAGAGGATAAGGCGCATAGCGATTGTGTTTACTAATGTAGATGTCTCGATTGTGAAAAAAGAGATCATTGGTTAAATGAGGGGCTTGGGATTTCATTTCAGAAAAGTCTGGAACGAAGGTTCCAGTCTTTTTTTGTTGCTTTTCAATCTCAGTTTCTTGATGGAGGAAGTCAGTTAGGGGTTGCATCTGTTTCACCTGTATATTTGATACTATTCTACTGTTTTAGAGATATTGTATCACATTTTAAAAAATAGTTAAATAGAGATAGAAAGAAGCAAGAAAAGAGGGCCGAGATGACCTATCATATAGCAGTGGACATTGGAGCATCAAGTGGACGCTTGATACTAGCAGATGTTCAGGATGGAAAATGGCAGTTACAAGAAATCCACCGATTCAAAAATGGATTTACTCGAGTGGATCAGCATGATCGTTGGGATATAGAGGAGCTCTTCCACCAGATTCTCGTCGGATTAGAGAAAGCAAAAGAGCTAGGAGTAGATAACTGTACTTTAGGAATTGATACCTGGGCGGTAGATTATGTGTTGTTAAAAGATGGTAAGGCCCTCGCACAACCCATTGCTTATCGGGATAAACGGACTGAAAAAGCAATGGAGAAAGTGTTTCAGAAGCTCCCTGCTAAGAACATTTATGAGAAAACGGGCATTCAATTTTTAAATTTTAATACCTTGTTTCAGTATGTTAGTGAAGATCCTCAACTGTTAGAAGAAGCGGATATTAGTCTTTTGATTCCAGATTATCTGGCCTACCGACTGACGGGGAGACAGGTAGCAGAAGTTAGCAATGCCTCAACGACCCAATTGCTAAATATTCATCATAGAGATTATGATTACGATTTGCTCGATTTAGCTGGGATAAAGGCTTCTCAACTTCCCGATTTGGTGGAGACAGGGACTTATCTTGGACCTCTACTTCGAGAAAATTTCAAGGATTACAAACTTCCTTATGTTGAAGTTTATGCTGTGGCAACACACGATACGGCTTCAGCAGTTGTGGGAGTTCCAGCGACAAGCAAAGATGTTGCTTATATCTCTAGTGGCACCTGGTCCTTGATTGGAGCGGAATTAACATCACCGATCGTTACGAAAGAGAGTCAGGAAGCAAATTACACCAATGAATGGGGAGCTTATCAAACCTATCGTTTTCTTAAAAATATCACGGGTATGTGGACGGTACAAGAAATTGCTCGTTGCTTAGACTATCAATATAGCTACGCAGAGATGGCTGAACAAGCCAGTCAGGTAGCCCCGTTTGAACAGTATGTCAATCTGAATGATGAGCGCTTCACTAACCCTGAACAGATGATTCAAGAAATTCAAGCTTATTGTCGAGAAACAGGACAGAAGGTTCCAGAGACCGTAGGCGAATTGACCATGTGTGTGTATTCCAATCTAGCTCTTATTTATGGAGCTGAATGGAAACGACTAGAAAAATTGACAGGAAAATCCTTTGAGGCTCTCCATATCGTAGGAGGGGGATCTAATGTTGCTCTTCTAAATCAGTTGACAGCCAATGTGATTCAAAAACCAGTGATCGCTGGCCCAGGTGAAGGAACGGCTATCGGGAATTTATTGGTTCAGTTGATTGCAAGTGGAACTTTTAGCAATCTTAGAGAAGCACGTGCTTTCTTAAAAGAAGAGATATCATTGAAGGAATTTTTTCCTGATTTTACAATGGAAACCGATCATTTAAAAAATTTTCAACAGAATTATTATCAATAAGGAGAAAGAATAATGACAAATGCAACTCAAATTACACAAGCTTATGAGGCGGCCAAAACTCGCTATGCGGCAATCGGAGTAGATACGGATGCTGTATTGGAAAAATTACAAGGAATTAAAATCTCCATGCATTGCTGGCAAGGAGATGATGTGAAGGGCTTCTTATCACCTGATGGCGAATTGACTGGTGGGATCATGTCAACGGGAAATTATCCTGGAGCTGCCCACACTCCTGAACAGTTGCGTCAGGATTTGGAAAAAGCTTATTCTTTGATTCCAGGGAAGCATAAATTGAATCTACACGCCATCTATTTAGATACCGATGAAACAGTCGATCTCAATGAAATTGAACCACGTCACTTTGAAAAATGGGTGAAGTGGGCCAAAGAACAAGGACTTGGATTGGACTTTAACCCAACCTTCTTCTCCCATCCAATGATGAAGGATGGCTTCACCTTGGCTAGTCCAGACCAAGAAGTTCGAGAGTATTGGATAGAGCATGGGAAACGCAGTCGTAAAGTGGCGGAATACTTCGGTAAAGAATTGGGAGAAACTTGTTACACCAATTTCTGGGTTCCAGATGGCTTTAAGGACAACCCAATTGATCGTCTGACACCACGTAAACGTTTGATGGAATCTTTAGATGAAATTTTCTCTGAGGAGATTGATGAACAATACAATGTTGATACTGTTGAAAGCAAACTCTTTGGACTAGGAGCAGAAGCCTATACAGTAGGATCTCATGAATTTTATATGGGATATGGTTTGACACGAAATAAGACCATTTTATTGGATGCAGGTCATTTCCATCCGACAGAAGTGATTTCGAATAAACTATCTTCGCTTGCCTTATTTAGTAAAGGATTAATGTTGCATGTTTCTCGCCCTGTTCGTTGGGATTCGGATCACGTAGTCATTATGGACGATGAGTTGCAGGAAATTGCCAAAGAATTGGTTCGCAATGATCTCCTTGGAAAAACAGCGATTGGCCTGGATTTCTTCGATGCGACTATCAACCGTATTGCGGCTTGGGTAGTTGGAACTCGTAACACTCAAAAAGCACTCTTGAAAGCCATGTTAGAGCCAACAGAAGAATTGAAACAAATGGAATTGGACTTTGATTTTACTTCTCGATTAGTCTATACAGAAGAATTGAAAGACTTCCCATATAGCGATGTTTGGAATTATTTCTGCTTGAAGAACAATGTTCCAGTTGGTTTGGATTGGTTAAAAGAAGTCCATGACTATGAGGCTGAGATTTTGAAAACACGCGGATAAGATGAAAAAGTTCGAAAGAGCTTAGGAGAAGGAGTAGAGAAAAATGACAAAATTTGTAGAATCCGTCTATGTAACAAAAATGAGAGAAGTAACGCGAGAGTCTTATGAACGCTATTGGGATGAACGGAATGGAGGAAATGTCTCCCTTCGCTTGACAGCTGAAGAAGTTGCTCCTTTTGAGGATGTGACAGAAGTGACAGAAGTGCTTGATCTTGGCTTTGATGCTTCTCCTTTAGCGGGCTATTACTATCTGGTTACAGGAACTGGGCGTTACTTTAGAAATGTAGCTGGAAATCCAGAAAATGATCTTGGTTTAGTTCGCATCACAGAAGATGGTCAACATGCAGAATTGGTGTGGGGCTTCAATGACGGTGGTAAGCCGACTTCAGAATTCCCAAGTCATTTGATGAGCCATATAGAGCGTTTGAAGGTAAATCCAAATCAACGCGTGGTTTTCCATTGCCATCCAACAAACTTGATTGCACTGTCCTTTACTCAACCCCTTGAAGAACGTCACTTATCACGTCTTCTATGGAAAATGCAGGCGGAATCGATTGTTGTCTTCCCTGAAGGAATTGGGGTGATCCCTTATATGACACCTGGTACGACTGAGATCGGGAAGGCAACTGCAGCAAAAATGGCAGAGTTTCAAGCGGTTTTATGGCCTCACCATGGGCTCTTCGCATCAGGTACTTCGCTAGATGAAACTTATGGATTGATTGAGGTGATTGAAAAAGCTGCGATGATTTATTCACAAATTGGTGCTCAAGGCGGAGTCATTAAACAAGCCATCACTGACCAAGAATTGCAAGAAATTGCAACCTTCTTTAACATGACGCCTCACCAAGGATTCTTGGATGTAGACTAGAGATAAAGGGCAGTAAAAGATGATGAAGCTAAGGGAGGCAGGACCTCCCTTCTATCATGGAATTTTTTGTTAAAAAAATCACAAAATAGTTGAAGAAAACTTTTTTGAGTATTATAATTATATCAATATAAGAAAAATGGAGAAAAAGAAATGTCAGTTTTTTATGTACCAGCAGTTAACCTTATTGGTCGTGGAGTGATCAATGAATTTGGAAGCCACGTGAAGGAATTGGGCTTTAAAAAAGCTTTGATTGTTACAGACCACTATATTGCATCGAGCGACATTTTGCCGAAGGTAACAGCTCCTCTAGAAGCAGATGGGATCGAGTATGTCGTATTTGAAGATGTAGATCCAAATCCATCTTGTAAGAATGTCTATGATGGGTTAGCTGTGTTAAAAGAAAACAATTGTGACTTTATCGTCTCAGTAGGTGGTGGTTCTCCACAGGATGCGGCAAGCTGTATCTCTATCATGGCCACAAATGGTGGGAAGCCACAGGATTATGAAGGCCTTCATAAGTCTAAAGAAAAAGGCCTTCCAGTTGTAGCGATTAACACAACTGCGGGAACTTCTGCAGAGATTACCATCAACTATGTCATTACGGACGAAGAACGAAAAGTTAAAATGGTCATGGTTGACAAAAATAGCTTGGCTCTTATCTCTGTCAATGACCCAGAGCTGATGCTTTCAAAACCAGCTGATCTAACGGCAGCAACAGGTATGGATGCCCTTACTCATGCCATTGAAGCTTTGGTTACACCAGGTGCCTATGATGTTACCAAAAAACTGTCTATTGGAGCGATTGAATTGATCAAAGAGTATTTACCACGTGCCGTGGCAAATGGGCAGGATATTGAAGCACGTGAGGCTATGGTGAACGCCATTTTCCTTGGAGGAATGGCCTTTAACAATGCAGGGTTGGGGTATGTGCACTCCATGGCTCACCAATTAGGTGCGGTTTACCACCTACCACATGGCGTTTGCTGTGCCATGTTGCTTCCTGTAGTTGAGCGTGAGAATGCTAAGCGAGTGCCAGTAGCCTTTCGTAATGTAGCCAAGGCTCTAGGACTTCACACAGAAGGGAAAACAGATACCGAGTGTGCGGAATACGCCATCTCTGAAATTGAGAAATTATCTGAGACTGTTGGAATTCCTAAAAAATTGACAGAATTAGATATTAAAGAAGAAGAGTTTGACTTTGAATACCTTTCTAAGAATGCTCTTATTGATGCTTGTGCTCCAGGCAATCCATTTATGCCAACCTTGGAAGAAACAATTGCCTTGTATAAAGAGTTGTTTTAATGATTAGAATATATGCTAGGAGATGAAGATCAATCTCCTAGTTTTTTATTAAATATCCTAATCTTGCGATTTATGATTCTCATGCATTTGTACAAGTGCAACTAGCTGAGAATTGTAGTGCTAGTTCATATTAAAATATTGATCTTAAAAAGAGGCTGGGACAAAAGTCCTAGCCTCTCAATTGTTTTTGGATTGTCGAGCAAGACGCAGTGGTTGAGTGGGCTCTACTACGCTGATTTCATCAGCTTTTACAGCCCTACT